>SKQC01000380.1 GCA_007119175.1 Myxococcales bacterium
GATGCCCAACCGGCGCGGCCAAAGCCGAAGTTCGGCGGGCATCTCGCCCGTCATATCGGCCATTTCGACGGCTTCAGTGATGCGGGCTGCCCCGGCCTCAAAATTAGAGATCGTCACCACCTGGCGTTCGCCGAGAGCAGAGGGGCCATCAATGGCCGCAACATAGTAGGTGCCCTCGAAATCCCCGTCGATGTCTCGCTCAAAGACGGGCACCTGCTCCGCATCGCTTCCGTGGCCGATGCGAAAATATCCCTGGTTATCCCAGCGAAATCGCCCCGCCAAAAGCTCCTGGTCGACGACGGAAAAACTCAGCGCCCATCGCCAGGGCTCGTCCGCCGCCTCTGGCCGCCAGACCGACACGTCAAACCCGTCGCTCCAGTCCAACCCGCTCGCCATCTCAGAAAGTACGGCCTCGATGCGTTGGCGCAACTGACGGGTCGGCTTCGGGGCGATCCCGCCGCGGCCATCGTCGCGCCCGGTCAAATACCCTTGCTGAACCGCTTCCGCCCACCAATGTTGCACGTCGAAATGTCGCTTATCGAAATTGGAAAAACGCGCCACGGCCACCACCTGATCGCCGAGCTCTTCGGCGACTTCGCGCTGCAACTCCTGTGGCACCTGCTCGTCGCCGCAACCGCATCCATCGCCACAACCGAGCCAGAGAGCCGCAAATATTGCCGTCAACGCGGCCAATACGGATATAAGCTTCCTCCCGGAATTACAGCCAATTCGCTCCAACTGGGACTCCATTATCGTTCCCTGAGGGGAACCTCTATCTAATGCCACATTTCGTTTATCACAGCGACGACCGAATTTGGTAGCAACTGACCGGCATTTTTCATAAGCCGCCGCAGATGGGTCATGATTAGTGCAGACCTGTGCTTGAACGGCCACGACCGGCACACTACCCTCATCGCAGACATCGCCGATCCCCGTACGAGAAACAAATAGATGAAAACCGGGCTTCACAAATGGCTACTTGTCGCAGTGATCCTACTGCCGACCACACTCAGCGCCGAACCGACGGACCGCCTCGTCGCGCCGGCCGAGCCAGTAGAGCTGCGCTTTTCCTTTGACGAGCCGATTCGCTATGACGTCCGCACCAAACTCGGAATGGAGTATGCCGAACAACCGGAGCTCGAGCCCAATTATCAGTCGACAATGACTGTGGAGTACCGACATTTTCCGCGGCAGAGCCGGGATCTGATGCCTCATTGGCCGATGCATATCGAGGCCCTGGCCGATGAATCACCACGGGGCACCCCGGTGGTGGCCACGATCTCGGAATTTTCCGGCGCCTTTGACTCCCCCGACGAACTGACGGAATCGGCCAACCACTACCAATTACTCAGTGACGCCGTATTCAGCTACCGACTCACTCCGCGGGGAACAGTGACAGATGTGCGTGTCCATCCACCGACCAATCCTCAGGCGCGCGCCAGCGTCGAGGAATTGGTCCGTCTTCTGGCGATGAGCCATCCCGCGCTGCCCGAAGAAGCCGTCGAGCCCGGTGATCGGTGGTCCGATCAGATCGATCTGACTGCCGAGGACGGGGTCGTCGAACAACATCTGGACCTGAAATTAGACTATCATTTTAAGGAGTGGACGCGCTGCGAACAGGTGTTTTGTGCCGTCATTGATATCGACCAGAAGATGACGGCGCGAGGGCAATTCGCGGCGGGCCATCTACAGACCGACAGCGATGCCACCGGTAGCGGAAAGGGCCGAATCGTCTTCAATCCGTCGGCCGGCAAGATCGTAGAGTCGAGCTGGGATATCGACGTTCAGGGGAGCACTCAAACGGAGCGTCGCGACGGAGATATGAGCGAGATCGTCGTCGATTTCGACTACGATCTCGCCGCTCACACCGCCTTCGACCTCTCTGGCTCCGAGCAATAACCCTTCTCGCGTTTCGTCTGGCAACAAGCGGCTTCGATTGCTACAAATCCAGATGTTCCGTGCCCGCACCACAGGGCGTTTGGGAGCCGCAGGCGGTACCGACTTCGAATTGACCCTCTCATTTCCCGGTGACCGACCCAGATGAGCGAACCGACCACCAAAACCATGGACAACCACGATGAGGAAGACGCCGATCAGGCTCTCCTCGCCGGCCGCTACCGGCTGCAGAATAGCCTCGGCGAAGGAGGCATGGGCCAGGTATATGAGGCCGAGCATGTATTGATGAAAAAAATGGTGGCCATCAAGGTGCTGCGCCCGGAGCTGACGGAAGACGACGAAATCGTGGCCCGATTTCATCGCGAAGCTCAGGCGGCAGCCGCCCTCGATCACCCCAATGTATGCCAGGCCACCGATTTCGGGCAGACCGACGACGGAGCCTTCTTTCTGGTCATGGAACACCTCGAGGGCGATACCCTCCAGGAGACTCTGAACACCTACGGTCAACTCACCATAAAGCGGGCCCTGCACGTGGCCCGACAAATCGCCACCGCCCTCCAGGTGGCACACGAGCAGGGGATCGTCCACCGCGATCTGAAGCCGGAAAATGTGATGCTCGTCGATCGCCGCGGCGACTCCGACACCGTCAAGATCATGGATTTCGGCATCGCCCGGTTGCTCGCCACCGCCGAAGAGGGCGACGGCGACGACGCCGCGACCCGGTTGACCCGCCAGGGCATGGTCTATGGCACGCCACATTATATGTCGCCGGAACAGATCGCCGGCGATGACGTCGACGCCGGCACCGACATCTACGCTCTGGGCGTCGTTTTGTTTGAGATGCTCACCGGCGAGCCGCCCTATGACGCCGACAGTATCGCCCGCGTCATGGGCCAGCACGTCACGGAGCCGATTCCCGTCCTTGCCGAGCGATGTCCAGATTCCCGGTTTCCGGCCTCCCTGGAGCGCTTGCTCAACCGGTTAATGGCCAAAGATCGCGCCGACCGACCGGAGACGGCCGCCGAGGTCATCGACGCCATCGACGCTATTGATCCCGATCGCGACGTGGTCATCGACCGGCCCAATCGCCGCGACGAGGCCACGATGAGCGTCGAGGCCGTAGCCCCGGGCAGTGGGCCACGACCTCGAAGGCCGAATTTCTGGACCCGCCTGTCGGCCAAAGAGCGTTTTTTGGTCATCGGTATCAGCGCCTTTTTTCTCTTCTCTTCATTTTCCGTCGCCACCGCCGGCGTGCTGTACGTGACCTTCTGGGATACCGGAGAGCGCCAGGCCCAGGTTGTGGAAGACCGCCGAGAGTCGCTTCTTGAAAAACAACAGATCGCATCCGCTGTAGACGCCGCACGCGGCGGCGATCGCAGCGAACTCGACGCTCTGCTCGAAGAACAGGGCGACGATCCCCACCTTCGCTATCTATCCCTGGAGGCCGATCTGGAGGCTGGTCGCTCCATCGACCTTATCGAGGAGGCATCCGAGATCTTTTCGCTCGATTCGCGCTACGCCCACGAGCCGAGCATCGTCGAGCCCATCGTCGAGCGCTTTGCCTCGGGCCCCGACCGCGACGAGGCCGGTGAGTTGCTCGCCGAGTATATGTCGTCTACCGCACGCAGCGAGGTCGCCGAACTGGCCCGTCTCTCCAGCTCTCGCTCCACGCGAAACCGAGCCTTTGAATTGCTGGAAGAAGAGGGAGAACTTCGGCACCTCGAACCCTGGGAGCGCGCCACTGCCGAAATTCGGCAGACCTCGGGATGCTCCGATCTCAAGGAAAAAATTGCCGAGATCGTCTCCCTCGGCGATACCCGGGCCATTCCCACTTTAGAGGCCTATCAGGCTAAGTCGACGCGAGGCTGTGGACGCATCGGTCTCAGTGATTGTTACGGCTGTATTCGCGGCGACCTCCGCGACGCCGTGGCGGCCCTCTCAGAGGACTAGTCGTTTGCATCTATATTCCCCGATCGCTACTCTTAAGGGGATGGATTTCGTACATTTGAACAACTGCTGATACTTCGATTCTGGTTCCGTGTTTATTGGGAGCTCCGAAAATGGCTATCTACCGCGATTCGACCTCCCGTCCACCCTTCTCTCGGCGAACCCGACCCGTCGTCTGGTTGACATGCCTGATATTGATGGCCTCTGCGCCGGCTCTAATTGTGAGCGGCTGCGGCACCGACGAAACAAGCGGGGGTGAACTTGATAATGACGGCCTTCAAGAAGGTGAGAATCAAAACCAGAACCAAAACCAGAATCAGAATCAAAACCAGAATCAGAACCAGGACCAGAATCAAAATACTGGGGAACTTCCTCCGCCGGCAGATGCCCCGTCGACGATGATCGTCGACATCGACACCCAGGTCAGCTCCACGGCGGTCACGGCCGGTGATTCCGTGGACGTGGGCTGTGTCTTTCTCAATCCCGACGGCGAGCCGGTCAATCTCGACGAGCTCGACGATCCGCCCAACGAGCGACTTCTTATCTTTCCCGACGACGCCGTGGAACGCGACGGAGACACCCTGACCCCCACCGTCGCCGGTGACGTCGAGGTGGCCTGTCAGTCCACCGACCTCGGTCTTACCGATGCCGAGCCGGCACATATCGCCGTGGAACCGGGCGACGCCTACACCACGGTGACCACCCTGAGCGACCACCAGATCACCGCCGGCGAAGAGGTCTCGGCAGAGTGCGAGGCATACGACGAATTCGGAAACGCCATCGACGACGCCGACTTCGGTCTCGTCTCCGACACAAGCTCCTCGGGAATCGTCATCGACGACGAAGATCTCAGCGTCTCCATTACCACCACCGGACTCTTTGGATTCGACTGCCACGTCTCGGGAACCATGCAGAGCTTTAGCGACGCTGTAGAGGTCCTCCCGGACAAACCGGCGGAGCTATTCGCCGGTCCCAGCCCCAACGAAAGTGTATATGCCACCGGGCAGATCATCGCCGTGTCCACCACCGTGCAGGATCAATTCGGCAATACAATCCACTATCCCCAGCTCGATTACGACGCCACGCCGGCCGGCGAGACCTTCGGTGACGGCCGATTTCGCTTTGACGAAGACGGCATCTATACCCTGTCCGCAGAGGTCGTCGAGGACACCCACAACGATCAGACCCTGTACGAGGAATTCGACGTTGTGGTCAACGCCTCGGGCCCCGAAATCGGCTGCAGCGAGCCCTTCGACGGGGAGATGATCGATATGTCGCCGGGCAGCTCCATTACCTTTGAGGGAACCGTGGCCGACGAGCACGGCGTCGACGAGGTCCTGGTCAACGGCGAGTCTGTCAGCATTGGCAGCGGCGGCGATTTCTCGACCTCAATTGAGACCCGATACGGCATCAACTTCGTCGACCTGGTGGCCACCGATGATTTCGGTGAGGAAAATGTGCGGACCTGCGCATTTCTGGTCTCCGAGGCCTGGGCGCCGGAGGACGATTTTCTCGACGATGCCGTCTCGCTGTCGCTATTTCAGGACGCCATCGATGATGAAAGCTACGGGGGCCCCAATAATATCAACAGCCTCAACGACCTGCTGATCACAGTCCTGCGCAGTCCAGGATTCGAAGGCGAAATGGAAGATGCACTAAAAGCGGGCAATACCTACGACGGTTCAGCGGGATGCAGCTACTCCATCACCATCCAGGAACTGCGCTTTCCCAACGTATCTCATTTTACGGAACTCGATGTCCACGGCGGTGGTCTTCGTCTGGAGGCGGCATTTTCCACCATCGAGATCGATATGCATATCCAGACCGGGACCTGGTGCATCGTCGGCAGCGGAACGACGACAATGACCATCGACTGGGTCGAAATCGATCTGGAATCAAATCTCGGCCTCTCCGGGTCGACTCCATCAATGAGCCTCGATAACGTCGAACGCGTCGAGTCCGGAAGCGTCAGCCTCTCCGGTGGATGGGGTCTGTTGACCACCTTTTTGCAGGGGTTTTTCCGCGATATGGTCGAAGACCTCTTTGAAGACGCCATCGTCGACAATTTCGACGAGCTCATCGGCGGCGTGATGTCGTCGCTCGACGTCGAGTCGCTGGCCGGTGAATTCGACGTCCCCCAACTCGACAGCGATGACACGATGCCCCTGGCCTTTGCCTTTCAGTTCTCCTTATTAGAGACCAGTACCGCTCGCGCCCTCTTCGGCCTCGCTCCGCGCATCACTCCCGGCGCTGGAAATGCCCACGAGATCTCGTCGGAGGGGGTTCCCTATCCGCCGGGCTCGAAATTGCTCGATCCCTCCGGCAATAGCGCCGCAGCCGGCGCCCATATCTCGCTTTTAAACCAGGCCCTTCACTCGCTGTGGCTGGGCGGACTTTTCCACGCCGACGTCGGGGGGGCCCTCGGCGATGAACTCCCCGATGGTGTGTCCGTCGAGCTTGAGACGCGCCTTCCGCCGATGGCCATTCTCCATGGAGAAGATATCGCCGAGTTGATGCTCGGCGCCATTCGCCTCGAGCTTGTCTACCCTGGCATCTTTGACGACCCGGTCACCTTTATGGTCGGTGCCACGGCGACGACCTCCATTTCACTGGATGGTGAAGAGATTAGTTTCGGCAATATCCAACTCGACGAATTCCACCTGTCTCCGCAGGGCGTCTCCATCAACGAGGGCACCCGCGATGTATTGGAAGACCTCATCGGTGGGTTATTGGAAGATATTATCGATCAATCGCTCAATGCGGCCCTGCCGTCGCTGCCGATCCCCAGCTTCGCAATTCCAGCGTCGATGGGTACCTACGGCCTGACTCCGGGTCAGGAAATCGGTCTGTATAATACGACGATGGATCAGAGCTCTCGCCATATCGAAATTCACGGCCAATTTGGAATCGAGTGATCTCATGACCTCTACGATACGAAAATTTGCGATCGCCCTGGCCACGAGTGCCCTGGTCTTCTCTGCTCTAAGTGGGTGCAGTAGCGACTCCTCGGAGGGCACCAACCAGAACCAAGAGAACCAGAATCAGAATCAGCAAAACCAGAACCAAGAGAACCAGAATCAGAATCAGCAAAACCAGAATCAGAATCAGCAAAACCAGAATCAGAACCAGCAAAACCAGACCGAGCTGGAGATCCCGGCAGCTCACGTGCTCGTCGACATGAGCCCGACGCGATTTCGCTATATCGTCGACGAGTCGGTAGCGCCGTCGGCCACCGTCTACGACACCCAGTGGGACGAGATCGACGCCGATGTCGAGTGGAGCGTCTCCCCGGATGCCTCAGTTGAAAGCAGTGGTGACGGCCAGTGGGCGGTCCGCGAGGAAGGGCATATCACATTTGAAGCCTGCGTCGTCGATGACGGAGAACTCACGTCTATTTGCGGCGAAAAGACCATCGTCTCCTCCAGCGGTGCGAATACCGTGGTTTTAGAAAGCCCCATGCCTGGCCAGCACTTCGATGGTGCCGAAGACGATATGATTCCCGTGGCCGGTAGCGTCAAAGAGGGACTGTCCATCGATAGCGTACAGATCAACGGTGAGACCATCGATGTCGATGGCGAGGGCCGATTTAACCACGAAATCACACCCCGATTCGGTGTCAATACGGTGGTCGCCCGCGCCTTCGACGGGGTCAACCCGGTCGATGGCATCGCCGCCGCCAGCGTGTTGTGGGCCCCGGATTATATGGCGCCCGACATCGACAGCGACAATTCCACGATTCGAGCCTCGATCGACGAGGCATTGGTGATCAGCCTCGGCCAGAATTTTCTCGACGATGGCGAGCCCTATACCGAGATCCCGGAAGTTCAAATCATCGCCAAAGATCTCGCCGATATTCTTCATCTTGTCCTGGAAAATATCGATATCGCCGACGAATTACCCAGCCCGGTCGTCGACTCCAACTCCCTGGTCCTAGATATCCCCGACGTGGCGGTCAACGAGCCAAACGTCGAATTGCTATCGACCAATGATGGCATCGACCTCTTCGCCCAGATCCCGGATCTTAATGCCGAGACCGCCGGCTTTATCGAGATCTCCGATGAGACCATCGATCTCGAGGGAGAAATCTCGGCAGGAGTCTCATTATTCGCCTCCGTTGAGATCGAGAAACCGGATGCCGAGACCCCGTTTCATGTGGAATTGGTGGATTTTGAGCTGGCCGTCGAACATGCGACGCCGAATTTTGAGAGCGACGAGGCAAACGCCATCTTCGAGCTTGCCGATAGCGTCCTTCGCGACAATATCGAGGAGATTCTCCTCGACGGCATCGATCTGTCATTTATCGACGCCCTTCCCGACATGCTCCTCGATGTCTTTGAATCACTTGAGGAAGTCCTCTCCGGACAGGACTTCGATCTGGAATTGGACTTCGGCGATCCCGTGACCCTGTCCTTCGATGGTCAGGTCGAGCAATTTACACCAATCCACGGCGAGGGGCTCGAGGGCTTCGTCTCCGCAGATTTGACGGTCAACGGCGATGCTCACTTTCCGGACAAACCGGGAATTCCCCTGATGCAGACCGAGGCCGCCTCGTCGCCGCTATTTTCGGAAAGCCGCGTGCAGTTGGGACTCGACTTTGCGCTGATCAACGCCATCTTTCACAGCCTGTGGAATGCCGGACTGCTCGACTTAGACGTGACAGATATGGTGGAAGACAACTTCTCGGGGCTTATCGAATCCGGCCATGCCGAGGGGCTTTTGCCCCCCGTGCTATCTCCTCCCACCGGCGATAGCGCTCACGACTTACTGCTGCATCTCGGCCAGCTCGAATTCGAATTGGAGTGGGCTAGCCAGACCGATCGCTTCGGTGCCGAACTCGTCGTCGGCGCCGATCTAGAACTTGTCGGCGACGAGGTCTCCCTCGAGATTGCCGACGAACCAGAGATCACGTTGTGGCTCATCGAATCCACAGACGACGAACCGCTGCTGGACTCCGACGACCTCCTTCAGGTCATCGATCTCTTTTTGTGGCCCGAGGTAGAGGCGATGCTCGGAGATAGCCTGTCGCTGGAGCTACCCATTCCCGGAATCGATGCCTTGGCCGGCTACGCTCCCGCTCTGGAGGAGATGAACCTCGATGTGCGGATGACTCGCCCCATGGACATTCGACAGGGCTATCTGATGCTCGACGCCGCCGTGGAGGGAGAGCTTTTCCTGCCCTGATTACTCCCGCCCGAAATGCTTGACCCAATAGCGGCCATAGGCCCCGTCGCCCTCGTAGTAGGCGACGCCCATATGGGTGTGATTGTCGTATAATATATTGTCGCGATGTCCCGGCGACTCCATCCAGGCATCCATTACTGCCCGGGGAGTTTGTTGTCCTCCACCGATATTTTCACCGGTGCAGGTCCCGGCGTAGCCATTTTCTGCGCAGCGCTCAAAAAAGGTGGTGCCGTCCTGGGAGTCGTGGGCGAAATAATCACAGTGATTCAGATCCATGGTGTGAATCTTAGCCGACTCGGCGAGCGTTGCATCGTATCCCAGCGGCGCCAGGCCGTGGTCGACCCGTTTTTCGTTAACCAACTCGAAGACCTGGCACTCAAAACGCGAATCACCGGCAGAACAATCGGTGACGACCTCCCCGGCTGGCCCGCAGAATCGACAGATATCGGCCTCCCCGGCGCATTGCAGATCGTAGGAGGGCTCGGCATTTTCGTCAGGCGTCGGCTCTCCTTCAGCTTCCGTTGGCGATGATTGACCGCCCGGCTCGACGTCGACCGTGACTTCGACATCGACATCGTCTTCGTCTTCGTCTTCGGGGTCGATATCGTCATCGGCCGTGACTTCGACATCGTCTTCGTCTTCGGAATCGATATCGACTTCGAAGTCTTCCTCTTCAAATCCACAGGAAGTAATCCACAGCATTGCGGCGACCAGCGCGATAAGGGGTCGAATGGACATCGAGACCTCGTCTGTTTTCGTCGAATATTTAATCTTTTCGTCGGAGGACTGTCCGACTGGAGAGTATTCGCCACAGTCGTGGCGGAATTATTCATAGATACTAAAACACGTTTCTTATCAACAGCTTATAGACGAAAAATCGTGTAAAGAAATCCTCTGCTCGTGATTACGAGTGTGGCATTTGCCCACGCCCCATGCTTCGTGAAATACTCGCGCTCCCATTTTGTGGAGATAAAAGATGATGACGATGCCCCGACTATTTCGCCCCCTACCGACCGGCATCCTGGCCGGACTCTTCCTCCTGCTCGGCACCGGTTGCGGATTTGATTCCGATCCGCAGCAGCGCTCTGCTATCGGCGGGCCCGTGGTGGAGCCCGAAGTCAGATCCCAGCCACTTTCCCCGCCTTCAGAGGCCTATTGTACGATTCACGTCGAGGGCACCGGCGACGTCACCATTGAGGACGACTATATCGCCAACGTCGTTGCCTGTGAGAATGGAAACGCGCCGATGGAGGCCCTCAAAGCGCAGGCCGTGCAGGCCCGCGGGTATATCTACTACAAGCTGGCGTCCGGAGAGACCTCAGTGGTCGATAGCCAGGCCGATCAGGTCTATAGCTGCAGCTACGCAAGTGCCGAGGAACGCCACTACGAGGCAGCCCGGGCAACGCGCGGCCAGGTCTTGTTGTGGGATGGGGAAGTCGTGGCGCCGTTTTACGTCGCCGGTGCCATTCCCGCCGATCAGGACAGCGGCCCGGCCGAAGACGCCTGCCAGGGTCCTGGCGGCGAAGATCCGACGGACACCGAACAGTGGGTGACCTACAATCTTGGACAATCGGGCTGTGGCATCGATATGACGCCTTTAGGGTGGGCTCCCGACGACTGCAATAGCAATCCTCAAAACCGGGGCTGTGCCTCTCAAAACGGTCAGAGCTGCCTTGCTGATCGCGGCTGGGACTACCGCGATATGTTCCCCTTTTATTATGGCGACGATATCGAGCTTGTCCGGATGGGCGGCGAGTGCGGCGGGGTGTGGGATGGATTTAGCGATCGAGATCTATATTGTCAGGAAAAACAGACCGATCCCGGGTGGAGCTGCTACGGCGATGAGGAACGCGTTTTATGTGACGGTGTCAACGCCACGGACAGCGAGGACTGTCCCCATGGCTGCTCGTCTGGAGAATGCGAGCCCCCGCTCGACGAAGCGGAGCAATTTTGTCTCGAAGAGGCCGACGGAGATGGCGATTATTGCCTCGATGAAGCGACGTCCATCGAGTGCGTCGACGGAGAATTCGAATCGAGCCAGACCTGCTCGAATGGCTGCGAGGACGGCGCCTGTCTTGCCGACGATCCGGACGATGAAAATGGCGAAAACGGCGACCAAAACAACGACCAAAACGGCGACCAAAACGGCGACGACAACGGCGACGATGACGACGATCACCAGCCCGGGGCTGACGAGCCGTATAGCCTGGTCACTGTATCGCCGGGGATTGAAGGTGGCTGTGCTCAAGCCACGCGCAGCGGCACTCTACCGGTGAGCGCTATTGCCGCCCTCGTATTGCTGACCTTTCTCGCCATGCGCCGACCGCGACGCAAAAGTCATTTAGTGCCGTAGAGGCGATCGCCGGCGTCGCCGAGCCCGGGAATAATATATCCCTTCTCATTGAGCTTTTCGTCGACGGCAGCGGTGTACATTGGCACGTCGGGGTGGACGTCGTTGAAATGATCGACGCCCTCGGGAGCCGCCAGCAGGCATAAAAACTTGATCGATCGCGGGTTAAATTCCTTGATCCGCGCCACTGCCTCGGCAGCCGAATTGCCGGTGGCGAGCATGGGATCGACGACGATCACATCGCGATCGTGCATCTTCTCCGGAACCTTTAGATAATACTCCACCGGCTCCAGCGTTTCCGGATCGCGATATAAGCCGATATGGCCGACGCGAGCCGACGGAGCCAGATGTAGCAGGCTGTCCACAAGCCCGATTCCGGCCCGCAAGATCGGCACGATAACAAGCTTTTTACCCACCAGGTGGGGAGCCTCCATCTCGGTCAACGGCGTCTCGATGGTTTGCATCTCCAGCGGCAGCTCCCGGGTTACTTCATATCCCAGCAACAGAGCCACTTCGCTCATCAAAGACCGAAATTTCGCCGTCGAGGTCTGGCGTCGACGCATCAAGGTCAACTTATGCTGAATCAGGGGGTGATTGATAACCGTGATTTTATCGTCCATCTCTACCTCCACTTTCGAAAAAATCGGCCCGTAAATCCCGTCGCACACAACGGTTGTCCCGACAGGTAGCGCCGCCGCCGTGCATCGTCAAGCACACTCGACACACCCCCTCTATCAGGTATTGCCGGAGACGGCGATCTGCGCCCCGTTGATCGCATCTCCCGTCGAGGAGATGAGGGTCTCGATGAGGTCGGCCAGTGCCTGGCGCGACACCCAGGTCGAAAAATCGGCATCCGGCATGGCCTTGCGATTATCCGGGGTATCGATGACCGACGGCTGTAAGGCGTTGACCCTGACCTCAGAGGCTTTGACCTCGTCGGCCAGCGCCCGCGTCAGGGCGTTGAGACCGGCCTTCGTCGCCACATACGCTCCCTCCCCGGCGCTCGGTGCAGTTGTGGAGCGAGAGCTGATAAAAATCAGCCTTCCCCGCCCGCGTTCTTTCATCTTGCCCATAAGCGACCGGGCAATATACAGACTCGATCGAAGATTAAGATCGACCAGAAAGTCGATATCCGCGGTGTCCAAGTCCTCGATATGAGACCATCGAAACCCGCCGGCACAATGGATCAGAGCATCGATGGGTCCCAACTCATTTTCCACGGTCATCACCGCATCTTCGACCACCCCGGCATCAGTGACGTCGACATTCATCCACTTCATCGTATTTCGCCGCTCGTCCTCGACCAGAGCTCCCGGCCCGGGGGCCTCGATATCCCAGCCCACGACCTGATCTCCGTATTTGGTAAAATGGTCGACCAGCGTTCCCCCCAATGCCCCGGCGGCTCCGGTCACCACGATGAGTCGCTCTCCTTTCTCGGCAGTCGTCATCTTTTTATTCTCCTTGTCCATTAAAATCACAATCAGATGCCTCATCATTTCGCTATCATTGCGGCGCCCACGAGGCGAAAGCGCATCTTTTACCCCACTGCCAACAGCGAGGCGTACTATCGAACCTCAAAATGAGGCTCAGTCAACTGCTCGCCTTCTCAGCTGTCGTGACGGCTTAGTTCATACCCGTCGAAGGGGGGATTTCACAACCGCGCCCCCCGCAGCAGATAATTTCCGTTCCCAACCACGTTTGCTACGGTCATAAAAGCCCACTCGTCAGAATATGACCGACGCATAAGTGTGGAAGCAGTAAATGGCCGACCAGTTACAATGTCCGGGGTGCGCATCGCGCTTTCGAATCCGGCTGCGTGACTCGGCACCAGACCAGGCAAACCTTGCCTGCCCTCGCTGTGGATCGACGATCTCGATGCGCCGCCCCGATGTCCCCCAACCGTCGACGGCCCTGATCCCATCCCGGGCGGCTTCCTCCTCGGCACCAGAACCACGCGGCGAGGGATGGCAGGCTGTGGACTACAGCGCCGTATTCGGCCGACCGGCGCCACCACCGCCGACGCAGACAGAGGCGGCTGGCGAGCCCGCGGCATCCACCTCGCCTCCCCGCCTTCCGGAAACCGATCGCCGCGACGGTGTCCAACCGCTGGCCCAGGCATTGCTGCGAAAACTCGACAAACGCCAGAGCACGGCTCAAAAGCCCCCGAGCACACGCTCCGAGTCGACTCGCGCTGCCGGCTCGTCGAGCGGCACTACCACAACTGCCGACGACCAGTGGATCGACGACGAGTTAATGGAGGAGACCGCCTCCGCGGCGGCGAACGAGCTCTTCTTCGTCGACGATGCGCCGATGGCCACGGAGCGACTTCGCGGTCCAGGCGCCGGCAGCGATACCTCGGAACAGATCGAAAATGATATCGAGAGCGAGATCGAGGACGATATCGAGATCGAGAACGATATCGAGAGCGAGATCGAGGACGATATCGAGGTCGAGGACGATATCGAGGTCGAGGACGATATCGAGGTCGAGGACGATATCGAGGTCGAGGACGATATCGAGGTCGAGGAC
>SKQC01000175.1 GCA_007119175.1 Myxococcales bacterium
CTGCTTCGTCTCAAGATTGACCAATTTGCCCCGCGCGTCCGGATTCGTTCCGGAGTAGATGAACTTGATATTGGTAGTCTTCCCACAGAGACCAGGCCCGTAGTAGACGATCTTGAGAATGATTTCCCGTTGGGCGTAATTGATGAACGACATAGAAACCTTTTCGTACCACGCAGGTTCACCGCAGGGGTTTTATCTTCCCGGGTTCGTTGCGTTCCGCTGGTTCGAAGTCTCGAAATCTATAGGCGCTTGTTGGCTCCGTCACACCACCGCGAGTCTTATACCACGACACGCCGTCCTGTCACATAAAATTTTGCAGAAATGTGACCGATCACTGGATAGCAAATGATCGGCATCGCCGACAAGCCCCCGGTTTGAAACAAAAAAGAAGAACGCTCCGCGATCGTTCTTTCTATATCGACGTTCTTCGGGGCGTTCAAAAGGCGTCATTGAACAGGCTGTCGATGTCGTCGTCGGTGATCTCTCCGAAGAGATCCATTTCTTCATCTCCGCCGGCCGCCTTTTCAGCGACAGCGGCGATCACATCGCCCATCTCGGCGTGGGCTCGTTTAACGCGAAGGCGAACCAACCCGAGGCTGGAGCGCTCATCGAAGATCACCACCAATATCAACGTTTCACCGATGACCGAGACATGGACGTGCTTTTTGGCGCCCTCATGAAAGTGCACCGGAAATTCTTCTTCGCCGAGCATCTGCGCCAGACTGCCCGTGGCAGCTGTGGCCCCGGCAATAAGCGACGCCAAGCCCGTCGTGTCGATCCCCGTGGTTTCCCCGGTGGATGTGACGAGCTGACCATCTTTGTCGACGATGAAGATGGCTTTGGCGAGGGCATCGCGCACCAGACGCTCACAAATATGCGTCAGTTGCTCGTGCTCCTCTTCATAAATCACCATCTGGTTACTGACCATGAAGAAACTCCTCGTACTGCCCCTCAAGCGGCGGGTCAAATCGACCCGTAGGTAACAATCTTTGTCAAAGCTAACACAGTAAAGCCCCCCCGCGCAACGCAGACGAAGCTCAATTGCGAATACCCGGCTACCTCCTGCTACATCTCGCGCCGCTGCTCAATGGCCCGTGCCAGGGTCACCCGATCGGTATATTCCAGGTCACCGCCGATGGGCACTCCCGAGGCGATCCGGCTGACGCGAATCGCCATCGGTCCCAAAAGCCGCTGCAAGTACAGGGCCGTCGCCTCCCCGTCGACGGACGGACTGGTGGCGACGATGACCTCCTCGACCTCCGCATCATCGCTCTGAAGACGGGTGACGAGCTGACGGATATAAATATCATCGGGCCCGATCCCGTCGAGCGGACTGATCAGGCCGTGCAGCACGTGATATAGCCCGCGATAGTCACCGGTCCGCTCGATAGCCCGCAGATCCTGGGTGCGTTCGACCACACAGATCACGCTCTGATTGCGCCGCGAATCGCGACAAATCGCACACAGCGCCTCATCGGTCAGATTGCAGCATTTTTCGCATAGCCCGACCTTTTCTTTGACCTCCACTAAAGCGTCGGCCAACTCCCGGGAGATCTCCTCGGGCTCATTGAGCACGAAAAAGGCCAGCCGAGTCGCCGTCCGCTCACCGACGCCGGGTAATTTGCGAAAGGCGTTGACCAGCCGGGTGATCGGGTCGGTCATGCTCAAAAGAGCCCCGGGACATTGAGTCCGCCCGTGATCTTTTCGATCTCGGAATTCATCATCTCACCGGCGGCCTCCATGGCCTGATTGACGGCACCGACGACCATCTCTTCGACCATCTCCGCGTCCTCCGGATCGAGAACCTCGGGGTCGATGGACAATTCCAACAACTCCTGTTTTCCGTTGACCTTCGCCGTGACCACGCCACCTCCGGTGGAGGCCTCGATGGTCTTTTCGCCGATCTCTTCTTGAACTTTGGCGATCTTCGCCTGCATCTGCTGGGCCTGGCGAACCAGGTTATTCATTCCGCCTTTCATGGAGTTGCTCCTCGCGGTTGGAAAATACGTTCTCAGACACCACCGACGGCGGCGCCACGGCCAGAAGATAAGTACTCGACGGCCAACGTGCAACGGCGATGGTGGGCGGCCTTGCCGACAAGCCGAGCTTTACGGATTGAGCAACACCTCGGTCATCGCCGCCACGCCGAGGCCGATGCAGTCTTCGTCGACGTCAAATCGGGGCGTATGCAGCGGATGAGTAATGCCCCGGGCTTCGTTGCGAATTCCCAAAAACAAATAACACCCCGGAATGCGCCGTGAAAAAGCCGAAAAATCCTCAGCACCCAGTTGTGGGGGGTGCGCAGTGACGATATCACTGCCCAGTATTTCGGAAATGCGGGCCACCGCCGCTTCTTCCAGGTCGGTGTCGTTGATGACCGGGCGAGCTCCCGCCGTAAATCGCACTTTCCCCCGGGCGCCGAGGCCGGCCGCGATATTAGTGACGAGCTGGTCGATGGAGGTCTTTGCCAGGTCCATGGCCTCCTCGGAGAGGCCGCGAACGATCCCGGTCAACGACGCCGTTTCGGCCAAAATATTATAATTGGTGCCGCCCTCGATCTGACCGACCGTGACCACGCACGATTGGCGGGCGTCGATACGCCGGGAGACCACCTGCTGGAGAGCGACGACGATCTGGGCGGCTGCGGCCACGGCGTCGATGCCCTCGTGGGGATAGGCGCCGTGGGCTTTTCGGCCCTCGATCTCGATCTCCATCAACTCCGAGCCGGCCCACACCGGCCCGCCCGTATAGCCGATCTTTCCGACCTCCAGAGCAGGCATGCAATGCAGCGCGTAGACAGCTTCTACCGTCGGATCTTCGAGCACCCCTTCTCGCACCAGTCGCTCAGCACCGATCGGTTCGTCCTCCGGTGACGCCTCCTCGGCAGGCTGGAAGATAAATTTTATAGATCCCGCCAATTCACTGCGCCGTCGATGCACCTCGCGGGCCGTGCCCAGCCCCACCGTGGTATGGACGTCGTGGCCACAGGCGTGCATGACGCCGGGATTAGTACTTGCGTAATCGACGTCGTTTTCCTCGGCAATCGGCAGGGCGTCGATATCGGCGCGATAGGCCCGGGTCGGCCCCTCTTTTTCGCCCTCCACCAGAGCGACCACTCCGGTGTCGGCGATGCGCTCAACCTTGTTGAGGCCGAACTCAGAGAGTCTGTCTTCGATATAAGAGGCCGTCTTCTCCTCTTGTAGCGACAACTCCGGATGGGCGTGGAGATGGCGGCGAATATCGATCAGATCGGATTTCGTTTTCGGCATATTCATCACTCGTCATGAATAATTCGGGCAGAAACGCTACAATATTCCGCCTTCGCTTCAACGCGAGTAGACGGTAAATCTTTCGGGGCTGTCAACCGAACACTGCGAACCAAACAGTGAGCGACCAATGACCCATCCTGCGCCCGCCGTTCCCACATTTTCGCCCCCTGCAAGCTCGATTGACCAGGCGCTCAGTGAGATCTTCGGCTTTCAGTCCTTTCGCACCGGTCAGCGAGAGGTGATCGAATCGGTGGTCGACGGCCGCGACACCCTGGTGGTGATGCCCACCGGATCGGGAAAAAGCCTGTGTTATATGTTGCCCGCAGTGGTCACGCCCGGCCTGGTGGTGGTCGTCTCGCCGCTGATCGCCCTGATGAAAGACCAGGCCGACGCCCTCGAGGAATTTGGTGTGGACGCCACCTTCATCAACTCCTCGCTGACCTGGCCGGAGCAAAAACACAGGCTCAACGCCATTCGACGCGGCGATTATAAGATCGTGCTGGTGGCCCCGGAGCGCTTCAAAAGCGACGTCTTTATGAACGCCATCGACGGGCTCCCGGTCGGACTATTTGCCATCGACGAGGCCCATTGCATCAGCCAGTGGGGACACGATTTTCGGCCCGATTATCTGACGCTGGACAAAGTGCGCCAGCGACTCGGCGAGCCGACGACGCTGGGCCTGACGGCGACGGCGA
>SKQC01000487.1 GCA_007119175.1 Myxococcales bacterium
TCTAATCTGTAACAAATGAGACAAGCACGTCAGACCGTGAAAATATGCTCCAGCTCCTCGATGACGTCCGCCTCGGTGGCCTCCTTGGCCACGGCCATCTCCTGAACGAGCAGCCGCTGGGCTTTGTCGAGCATCTTTCGCTCTCCGAAGCTGAGCGCTTTTTCAAATTTCAGCAGATTCAGATCGCGCAATACCTCGGCAATCTCATAGGGGCTGCCAGTCTGGATTTTCTCCAGATAAGCGCGATAGCGACGATTCCAGGTCTGCTGATTGAGGTCTACATCTCGCTCTCGCAGAATATCGTAGACCTCCTCCAACTCCTTGTCGTCCATCACCGTTCGCAGCCCCACGTTTTCGACGTTGCTCACGGGGATCATGATTCGCTTATCGGAGTCCATCACGCGCAGCACATAAAAGGTCTGGCTGCTCCCCATGATCTCTTTGGTATCGATTCCCACGACCTCCGCCACACCTTGGGCGGGATAGACGGCTTTGTCTCCAACATTGAATGGGGTAGTTGTCACCGTGCTTCTCCTTACCAATTTGAGGCTGTATGAAGACCCCTTCAGCATACTTCGTCAGGGACTCGAAGACAAGCGTTCGCGCCTTCGAACGATGCTTCGCCCCTCGACCTTGCATACCGAGAGATCCGTGGCCGAAAGGAAAATCACTTTCCCCCGCCACTTATTCCCATCGGTCCATTTCGACGACGCCGTCATCACCGCAAGTGGCGGCGAGTGATTCGCCGGCTGCATCACGGAAAATGACGACGTCGCTGTCGTCATGCGATTATTTTCGCCACCGTAACTCGGCGGCGCTGACCAGGTTGGCCTGGCGGGCGACGTCGAGTAGTTTTGGCACCGTAAATCCCTTGATCTTCGCCTCGTAGTCCTCGTTTCCGCCGGGAAACCGGGCGGAGAGGATAGCGTCGACCAGCTCGTCGCGAGAGCCGAATTTGTCGCTCAACACCTGGTGGGCGTTCCACAGACGCAACAGCTTTCGATTGCTCATCGTCTGGACGCGATACTCCAGCGCCTGAGCCTCATCTTCATCGTCGGGATGCTCGAGGACCTCAAAGACCTTTTTGGCCAACTGGGCTTTCGAGCCGTGTTCTTCTTGGACGAGTTCAAGCGGACTTGCATTGCTCATGATACCTTCTCCCTATCAGTAATCGCGCCACCGCCCCGGGCCATTCGACGAAAAACTGGGAGCTGTCCCGTCGGTGCCACTGTGGCAGCTTTGCGGCGCACGGATTATTCCGACACGCATTGTCTGTTGAGTACCACGACTACTCGTGGCAACGTATCCGAGCACAGTCAGGAAACCAGACCACCTCGAAAAAACGCCTCGCACGGGTACCAGAGAGCCTCCATGCGCGCAAGCCTCGTCACATTCTTCATTCTGTTATTCGCCCTCACTAATCTTGTCGCGGGCTGCGATCGCGACGACGACGACACCTCGCTCGACGACCGGATACGCACCTCGGAAGACGCTGGCGACGCCCTCGTCGTCTACGGCGGCGAGATCGAGATCACCGTCGACGATGTCGCCCGTACCGTCGACCGCCTGCGTCTGCTGGCCGTCGACGTCGACGAGGGAGGCATCCCCGACGAGTCTCCGGAGTGGATGAAGGCCCCCCAGGCACAGATCAGCGTGGTTCAAAATATGGCCCATTTTCAGGTTGTCCGCCGCGAAGCTGGCGAGCGCGACATCACGATAACCCCGGCCGACGAGGTGGAGTTTATCGCCGAGCACGAGCCGCTTAAACGCTATCTTCCGCTGCTACAGGGCGAAGACGACGACGGCATCCTCCAAGATGAACTCGACGCCGTCGGCCTCGATGTCGACGACGTCCGTCACCTGGTCCATGACATGCTTCTGACCAAAAAGCTGCGCGAGATTTTGGCCGACGAATTCTCAGAGGATAAATTGTGGGCCATCTATCAGCAGTCGCGCGATGAGGCCGATCTGGTTCTCGCCCGTATTCGCAACACGCCGGCCTCCGCCGAAATTGACCGCGCCGTCGACCAATACGACGAAGAAATTCGCGCCCACTACCGGGAAAACCGCTCCCGCTTTCGGACCCGTCCGAGGGTCAAAACAACGATCTTGAAGGCCTCGTCATCACAGGATATCGAAGTCCTTGAGGAGGCATCTCAACGCCTCGCCGACGGCGATCCCGAACAGGTGTCAGAGGAGATGGACCTGGAGCTGGAATCCGACGTCGACGTCTCGCCTAACGAAAACCCTGAAGCCCACCGAGCCGAGGTGGGCGATACCGGTGTCGTTGCCGAGGGGCCGCGCGGTCCCTATGCCTGGCTGGTCGACGAGAAAATCGAGGCATCAACCCGTTCTCTCGATCGCCCCCTACGCCGCCAGATCGCCTCCCAGATATTGCGCGAAGAAGAGGGAATCACCCCGTCAAATCGGCTGCGTGCACAAGAAGCGGCCGAGATCTTGAGTCAAGTCGACAGCGGCCGGCCACTGGAAGACGACGAAGTCGAGGCCCTGGTCACCGCTCTTGAGGACGCCGATTTCGACGCCTTCCACACCGACGTATTCTCGCTCCACGCCCGCGGCGTCATCCCCGAGGTCGGACTGGCCCGCGAGGTCACCGCGGCGGTGCGCGAACTCGATCTCGACGACCCGGTAACAGAGCCGATTTTAGACCGAAACAACGTCTACGTCGCCCGTCTGGTGGAGCGAGGCCATGCCAGCCGCGATGAATTCGAGGCCGAACTCGACGAGTTTAGAGAGCAGTTTTTAGAGCGAAATAAAGATCGATTCGTGGAGCAATTTGTGCGCGAATACCAGAATGAACAGGGCGTCAACTTCGACCTGGAACCGGTCGCCGAGCACTTCGGCGTCATCGACAAAAAAGATGCTCAACCTTCGTCACAACCGCCGCCGATGGACGGTATATCTGACAAATAGCCTCCTCCCAATTTCGGCTCATCTCCCCGCCATGGGAAATCGGGATAGCGGACCTTCTCAAGCGTCAGCCCCTTTGCAGGGGCGGTCCTGCCGGCCAGTCTCCGGTCTCCCACCTCGAGCACCTCTCGCACCCGCCCCTCCGGAAGTCGACCGGTGGCCACATCGACCAATGTGCCCACCATTATTCGCACCATATGCTGTAAAAACGCCGCGCCCTCGACGATGACCTCGATCAGTGGAGCGTCGTAGGCGACGACCTCCACTCTCTCCATACAACGCACCGTGGTGGGGCTGGAGCAATGGGTGGAGCGGAACCCGTCAAAGTCGTGCTCCCCGACAAAGGCCCGCGCCTCGCGAGCCATGGCGTCGACATTGAGCGGGCGAATAATCCTCCAGCTTCGATGCCGCAAAAATGGATTTACAAAGCGATGATTCCAGATCTGATAGCGATAAATCTTGCCCCGCGCGCTGTGACGGGCGTGAAAGTCATCGCTCGCCTCTTCCACCCGCATCACACAGATATCGTCGTCGGTCAGCCCGTTTAGGCCGCGACAGAAATCCCACCGTGTCCTCGGCATTTCGTGGCGCAGATGAGCGACCTGGCCCTCGGCGTGAACGCCGGCGTCGGTGCGGCTCGCCCCCTGAACTTTGACGGGCTCATCGAGATTCAGGATGCGACTCGCCGCCAGCGTCAGCTCGCCCTCAATGGAGCGGTGCCGGCTCTGGACCTGCCAGCCGTGATAAGCGCTTCCGTCGTAGGCGATCTGCAGTCGTAGGGTGGTCATCGTGGCAACTTCAAACAACAACGGCTTTGAACCGCAAAGAGCGCAAAGAAACTCGAACCGCAAAGAGCGCAAAGAACTACAAAAAACGACTCACGGTCGACGCGGACCTCCGTGGTGACCTCGGGGACCGGTCGGGGTGCCAGCCGCTTTTCGCTTCGGCGCCAGAAGATCTTATGTCGGCGTGACTTTTCGTCGCAAAACTTCCCACTCGCTGATCCCGCA
>SKQC01000298.1 GCA_007119175.1 Myxococcales bacterium
CGCTTTTAGCCGTTGGGGCCCGCGGCCAGCCTGGCCGCCTCTTGAGTTCGATCTCCGCTCTCGATTGCATTTTTCGGGGAATGACTATGTTTGTGGTGTGTTATCTGCTGTGATGCCGGATACTTGAAAAGATGGGATTTTCAGGGGCGATGGCAGTCATTGTTGCGGTGCCATAATGGGGTAAACTCACTTTATGGCACCCCTTTTATATCAAGGAGTCGCGATGATCAGTCGTGGCGCGAGCGGGGGATTATCCGGCCGACGAGACTCGATGCGCGAGATCATCGAGTCTCGCGATTGGTCGAGAACACCGCTGGGGGCGAAGAAAAATTGGCCGCCATCACTGCAAACCGTGATGGCCATCGTATTGGGATCGAGTCAGCCCATGGTCGTCGTCTGGGGCGAGCAGCGCCTGGCGTTATATAACGATCGCTTCGCCGATCTCGTCGTCGGTCGGCGCTTTCGGGCTGTGGGATCTCCGTTATTTGATATCTGGCCCGGCAGCGATGACGAGTTGGCGGCGATCGTGGAGCGCGGCTTTGAGGGCGAGTCGACGCTCGCCGCGGAGTCCCCGCGATTTTCGGTGCCCGACGGGGGCGGTGAGAATCTGCATTTTCTCTGCGATTGCACGCCTGTGCCCGATGCTGCCGGAGGCGTCGGCGGCCTGTTGATCACCGTCGTGGAGACCTCGGCTACGTCCGTTGATTCCGCGGCAAAAGGAGAGTTCCGTCACCTCGACGCGGTACTGGCCTCCACCGAAGATTTTATCTACGTCTTCGATCGCGAGGGCAAATATACCTACGCCAACAGCGCGCTGCTGAGGCGATTATCCGATCAGCTCGGCCTGGATCTCCGGGAAATACTGGGCATGAGTTTCACAGAGTTGGGCTATCCACCGGAGCGGGTTGAGAAATACGAGCGCGAGTTGAAGACCGTATTTGATACTGGCGAGCCCGTTCGAAGCGAAGAGGTCTCGGTCCTTCCCGGCGGAGAGGTTCGGCAATACGAATATATCTTCACGCCCGTCTTTGGCGACGACAAAGAGGTGGAGGCCGTCGTCGGGATCACGCGGGATGTCACGGAGTTGCGCGATACGGCCGCCGCCTTAAAGCGGTCGGAGAGTCTATACGAGGCGCTATTTGAGTCAGTCGAACAGGGCATCGGCGTCGTCGAGGTGTGGTCCACCAATGGCGCTAATGGCGGCTCCACCGACTTCCGCTGGCTCGAGGTCAACCGCGCATTCGAAGAACTGTCGAATATCAATGATCCCGTGGGAAAAAGAGGTCGCGAGGTCAGTCCGAGGATCGCCGAGTTCTGGTTTGAGATTTATCGCGATGTCGTGCGCAGTGGGGAATCGGTCCAATTTGAAAATTATGACGAGGACGTGGGGCGGTGGTTCGACGTTCGCGCCGTCCCTGTCGGTTCCAATGAGAGCCGCCTGGTGGCATTGATCTTCACGGATATCACGGAGCGGAAGCGGCGCGAGGAAAACGCGGCGCTGCTCGCCGAGCTCCACGACCAATTGACTCGCCTTGCCGACTCTGCAGAGATCAAGCACCGCGTCGGCGATGCAGTCGCCCGACACCTCGACCTGTCGCGGGTTGTCTTTGCCCGGCTGGACCAGGAATCTGACCTGATTGAGAATTCCCATGATTGGCGCAAAGAGGGGATGAAGAGCGCCGCCGGCGATCACAAATTGTCGCGCTTTATGGGCGAGGAGATGCTGGGGCAGCTCTCGGCCGGTGAGGCCGTGATGATCGACGACGTGAACAGCGACCGCCGTACCGCTGAGCGCGCCGATGCCTATCGGGAATTCGATATTCGCTCCATGATTCTCGTGCCCCATCTCAGCGGCGGGCAGTGGCGCTTTTTTACCGCGATCTGCGACGATCGCCAGCGCACCTGGCGCGCCGATGAGTTGGAGTTGATGTGCGAACTCACCGAGCGGCTGTGGTGGCGCCTTGAGCGGGCCTATGCCGAGGAGGCGCTGCGCGAGGTCAATCGCCGAAAAGATCGCTTCCTGGCCGTGCTCTCTCACGAGTTGCGCAATCCCCTGGCCCCCATCGAGCTGAGTCTGCAACTGTTGGAGAGTACGTCTCTCGACAGCGACGAAGGACGCCGGGTTCGCCAGGTTATTGCCCGGCAGGTCAAACAATTGACGCGGCTCGTCGACGATCTCCTCGACGTCAATCGCATCAATAGCGAAAAAATCCATCTGAAGATCGACAGCGTCGAACTCAACGAACTCACCCGCCATACCGTCCAGGACCATCTTATTTTATTCGACGAGGCCGGCATCACTCTCGAATTCAACCCCGGCCAGGGGCCGGTCCGAGTTCGCGGCGATCGAAATAGGATCGCCCAGGTGATCGGAAATATCCTCCAGAATGCCATGAAATTTACGAGCTCCGGTGAGCAAACCGTGGTTTCCGTATCTGCTGATTCTGCCGAGGGATGTGCCGAAATCCGGATCCGCGACACCGGCACCGGCATGGACCCGGAGACGACGACCAGTCTCTTTGACCCCTTCGTGCAGGCCGACGCCTCGCTGGAACATTCTGTCGGCGGATTGGGGCTTGGATTGGCACTGGTCAAAGGACTTGTGGAGCTTCATGATGGCACGGTCTTCGCCCGAAGCGAGGGACTCGGCAGGGGCTCGGAATTTGTGGTTCGCTTGCCGCTTGAAGCTTCGGAGTCGGAGCCGTCCTTTGAAGAGTTCCCCGACGAGAAACACGACGTGAGCCGAAAGATCCTGGTCATCGACGACAACCCTGATGTTGCCGAATTATTGCGGCGCGTGCTCGAGCTTCGAGGCCATCTCGTAGAAGTCGTCCACGATGGCTCGACAGGCATTGAAAAAGCGCGTGAATGGATGCCCGACGCCGTCATCTGCGATATCGGACTACCCGGCATGAATGGCTACGAAATCGCCGGAGCGATGAGTGACGACCCCGAATTGCAATCCATTCAATTAATCGCCTTAAGCGGCTATGCCGGCGCCGAAGATATCGAAAAATCTCGGCGCGCTGGCTTTGAGCACCACCTGGCAAAGCCACCGAATATTGAAAAACTCGACGAGTTGCTGAGCTGAGACTTTTTCACATCTCTTCTCTCAGGAAGCCAGATCGGCGAGCCCGCGATTCTCGATAATACGCACGTCGTCGGGCTCCAGCGTGATCTCCTCGCAGGTGCCGTCGCTCTCCGAAATTAAAAGACCCCACTGAAATTCGTCGATTCCGTCGAGGCCGGCGAGCCCGTGGGAGCAGCCCGAAAAGACCTCGATCCCCTCGTAATTGCAGTCGCCTTTGGTGCCCTCCGCCTCGGTATATACCGTAAAGCAGTCGTCGCCTCCGGAGATATACCCACTGACCTGGCGCGATGGTTCATCCTCCGGATAAATGTCGATCGACAGGGCGTCGTCATCGTCGGTCTCGTGAAAATCAAATATATGAACGGGCACCGAGCGACTTTCATCGGAAGGGGTGTAGTCGTTGTGCTCGATGACCAACGAGTCAAACTCCCAGGCATAGGGAAGCCAGGGCGGCGCCTGGCCGTAGTGGATTTCGAAACCGGCGTCTTCCAACAGGTCGAGTTCCTCGTCGGAGACCATCTCCTCGGCCCCCTCGGGAAGCTGCATACACCCCGTCGCCACCACTGCCAATACGGTCATTATCGCCAATATTTGTCGCATCGATATACTCCAAAAAAATAAATATGGTTGGGCCGGTTTCCTCAAGAGACCACAATAGCTGCCTCCGATCGTCTGTGCCAGCACGGACCAATACAACAGAAGCCCCAACAACCACAGACGCACTCCCCCAAAATCTTAGTTTTGCTAAAATAGACGCCGGTTTGAATGACTCCCGACCGTCGGTGGCGTTTTGGAATGCCCCCCGACGGTCGGTGCAAGCGCGGACCGACGTCTATTTAAGGAAACTAAGATTTAGGGGTTGCCCTATTGGGCATTGGGGGCGGGCGAACGGTGATGAGGGCCGGTGCCGGCACGGACCTAATACCCGGACGCCAATTTCAAGACCCAGAACGACCCCCACTGGCCGCCGAGTGAAAAGCCGATACCGACCTGGTTTGCGGAGCTACTCATCAGGTTTCGGCAGTGGCCGTCGGAATCGAGCCAGCGCTGCACGACGATTTCGGGATCCGTGTCGCCGGCGGCGATATTCTCTCCGACCGGAGAGCCCGAGTAGCCGGTGGCGTAGATGCGCTGTGAGAAGCTGGAGCCGTCGGAGCCCTCGTGGGAGAAAAAATCGTTTTCTGCCATATCGTCGGCGTGGACTTGAGATGCTTCGTGGAGCAGTGGATGCCCCTCCACCGGCGCTGCCGCGGGAAAGACACCTTCTGAATCGCAATCGGTCTCCGTGCTTCGCGCCTCGTTCATATGGTGGATGACGCCGCCGACTTTTTCGTCCGGGTGGCAATCGCCTTCGACACAGAGTTCGCCGCCGGGACAGGTGTTGCCACAGCTTCCGCAATGGTTGTCGTCCGTGCTGGTGTCGATACAATCGCCGCCGCAATAGTCGTCGCTCCCCGGGCAGATGCACTGGCCGTCCTGGCAGCTACGCGGCGCGTCGCAGGCCTGATTGCACTCTCCGCAATGAACGGGAGAGCTCGTCAGATCGACACAGTCGTCGCCGCATTGATCATGGGCACATGGCGGCGGCTCATCTCCTGTGTCTTCGGAGGGCTCATCTCCCGTATCTTCGGAGGGCGAAGAAGGTGTGTCGGCCAACTCGCTCCACTCGCTATCATCTCCGCCGGCATCGGTCGTGACGACACATCGATCCGCTTCACTGTCGAATTCTGCACCGGCCGGACATTGGCCGAAGTAGCCCTCTGGCTCATCGTCGCTGCAGGCGCTGAAGGTGAGCACCACGATGGCCAGAATACAGGGCGCAACGCGCCGGGTATGGCGAAGGAGACTCCGAAGGTGGTCCTCGAATTCGCTGTCGTGATAATTCATTGATTGTCCCGGATTTTGAGTATTCGGGATTAAACTATCGGCAGCCCTTCGTATTTTCCAAGTGGAAAGGGTTGAAGGTGTGGAGATCTAATGAATATCGCACAGAAGTAGCGGTCTTTTTTGGAGCGATGGCATCGCTCCAGATGAAATATTTCGCAATTATTCGTCAGGCCAGCACCGCGATGTCTCGCCGCCACAGGCGCCACAATCTGCGTTATGGCAGGGGTCTTCCCAGAGGCTCTCGCAGCTAAAGTCGTCGGGGCAATCCGAGTCGTCTGCGCAGAGCTCTGCCATGACGCATGTCGCTGAATCGAGCCCAATGCTCTCTGAGGGCGGATCGTCGCAGCCCGGCTGCAGCCAATCACAGGTGACGGGGTCGCAGGCGTCCTGGGTTGACTGGTGCTGACATTGCTCCGGTTCTAATTCATCGCACGGCGGCGGGGTGGGATGGGTATCCTCATCGAAACAACTCTCGCCGACGACGTCGCCGTCGCAGGTGGCCACGACCCAATGACAGGACGCGTCGGCCTCGCAGGATGTCGCTTCATCGTAGTCGCCGCAGTCGGCGTCCGAGTCGACGTCCTCCTGTTGCACCACGTCTGTTCCGGCGTCGTCGACCCCGACATCGGGCGAGTCGTTCGCCTCATCATCTCCGCATGCCACAAATGCCACGGATACCAGCGCGGCGACGATCAATCTCGCGAATATACTCATCAACATCTCCAGGTGGATAATTCGACTCGAATGAATGTAACCTGAAGGTATAGCAAATACGACGGTATCAATATATCGCTCATCTCTGACGGCGGGGTGGAGCCGAATCCGCCCCCGCGTTTTGCGACTTACCTTCTGAGTCGGCGATTTTTAGCCATGTCGCCTCCCGCGTTTGCCGTCGCTTCTATTTTGCGCAGATTTTGCTCCAATCGCTCGAAAAAATGCTCGAGAAAATACCACCGCACAAATAATACCGCCCCGATGGCCAGCGGATGTAGGCGTGGCTGATAGGCGCCGCGCCATCGCAGGGTGCTGGAGCCGTCGTGGGCTGTCGAGACCTCGACGGTGGCGCCACCGGCCAGCGGATGGGTGGAGTCGCTTTCGTAGGAAAAGCGGCGGCCCTGCTCCACGCTGCGGATATGATAGGCCGGCCGGAATCTGAAGGGGCCCACTTTGTAGGTGGCCGTTACGGGCTCGCCGGGGCGCAATACGATGGGTTCGACCTCTTCTAACTCGACCGGCCACAGCGGGCTGTGGCCGGGATCCTCGAAGGCCTCTTTTATCAGCCCCCATAGAGTCTGCGTGGGTAAGCTGCTGTCGATATGGCGGTCGAATCGAATATGAAGAGATTCGGGTGTCATTGACTGCTCCGTCGTGAGGAAGATGTGGTCAACAAAGAAGGTTGAACCCGCTGGCAGATCGCCAAAAAAACAGAGGATTAAGTCGGCTTAAGGCGACCTACAGCAACTGCTTCGCTACCGTCGTTGCTACAGACGAAGATTTCGCAACTGTGACCCGGGAGCAAAGTGATGAGCCTATTGATGCGAGCCCTATTATTTTTCGGACTGGTGTCCCTCGCCATTGGATGTGGGGACTTGTCGATCGATGCAGACGGGGAGTCGTCTGCCGATGATGAGACGCTGGAATCCGTGGAACTCGGAGATTCGCAATCTGTCGGCTCCGACGATGTGATTCCCGAATTGGTCGAGGAGTCCTCGGAGGCTGATTACGACTCTATGTTGCTGCAGGTCGATGAGGGCCACGAAGCAGATTTTCTCGATCTGCTCAATCAGGAGCGGGCCTCCGAGGGATTAAATGAACTCGACCTTTTCTGGGATCTGGAAAATAGCGCTCGCGATCACTCGCAGACCATGGCCAGTGAGAACGACCTGCATCACAATCCAAACCTGGGCTCCGTCACGGATAGCGCCTACTGGACGTCGCTCGGCGAAAATGTCGGCGTCGGTCCCTCCGTGTCATCTATTCACTCCGCGTTGATGGCGTCCCAGGGCCATTACGACAATATCATGGGCGATTTTAGCCACGTCGGCGTCGGTGTTGTGGTCGACGGCTCCCAGATCTGGGTGACCTTCGTCTTTATGAACGCCGCCGTCTCCGAGTTGCCTCCGCCGCCGTCGTCGGGCTCGGCAACGCCGGGCTGGTATCTCAATAATACGATGTATGGAGGGAGCGCCGATATCGACTTTGTCTACGGTCGCGACGACGACGAGTTTATCGTCGGAGACTGGAACGGCGACGGCAGAATGACCCCGGGCGTCATCCGCGGCAGCAAGTGGTATCTGACGAATTCGCCCAGTGGTGGGGCCGCCGATTATAGCTTTCACTACGGTCGCGCCGACGACGAGGCGCTCGTTGGAGATTGGAACGGCGACGGCCGGATGACGCCGGGGATTCGGCGCGGAAGCGAGTGGCATCTGACGAATTCGCCCAGCGGCGGTCCGTCGGATTATAGCTTTCACTACGGCTGGGCCTCCGACGAGGTGCTCGTCGGAGATTGGAACGGTGATGGCCGCATGACACCGGGAATTCTTCGTGGAAGCGAGTGGCATCTGACGAATTCGCCCAGCGGCGGCCCGGCGGACTATTCGTTTAATTATGGCCGCTCCTCCGACGATCCGATCGTCGGAGATTGGAATGGCAACGGGACGATGACGACGGGTGTTATCCGGACGGACTGACGGTCCGGGGGCGATGGACCTCCGTGGTTGGGCGACCGGGCTGCTAGCCCCGGGGCGGCCAGGCTGGCCGCTATTCGGAGCTGGGGCCCGCGGCCAGGCTGGCCGCTATTCGGAGCTGGGGCCCGCGGCCAGGCTGGCCGCTATTCGGAGCTGGGGCCCGCGGCCAGGCTGGCCGCTATTCGGAGCTAATGAGTAGAGGTGCGATTTCGCCCTTAAGATCGAGGCGCACCCGAAACGGTCAATTCTGGGGCGAGAGGGGGCGCGCGGGAAGCCTGCCCGCCTTGCATTCCACAGCACCGCCAACTATCCGTGAGGGCCTCAATATCTGCATTCGATAACGGTACTTATGGTTAAGGAGAGATCTATGTTGCACAAAACCATCTTGATTCTTGGGCTCTTGATATTGGCCAGTCCGGCCATGGTGGCCTGCGGCAGCGACGAGCCGGGCACTTCCGAAAACGATCCGGAAAATAACAATCAGAACAACGAAAATAATAACGGCACCAACGCCAACGCCAACGCCAATAACGGCGATGTGGAGTGTACGCCCGACTCGGCAGAACCAAATTGCGACCCCGGCTTTTCCTGCATCAACGCGGAGTGCGTCGAAGACCCGGAATGCACGATGAGTTCCGAATGCGGCGAGGGTTTCTCGTGCATCGACCAGGAATGCGTCGAAGACCCGGAATGCACGATGAGCTCCGAATGCGGCGAGGGTTTCTCGTGCATCGACCAGGAATGCGTCGAAGACCCGGAATGCACGGATACCAGCGAATGCGGCGATGGATTCTCCTGCATCGATCAGGAATGCGTGGAAAATCCGGAGTGCGAGACCAGCGACGAATGTGATGAGGGCTTTTCGTGCATCGACCAGGAATGCGTGGAAACACCGACATGTAGCGACGCAGACGACTGTGAAGAGGGGTTTTCCTGCGTCAACCAGGAATGTGTGGAAAATCCGGAGTGCGAGACCAGCGACGAATGTGAGGAGGGTTTTTCGTGCATCGACCAGGAATGCGTGGAAACACCGACATGTAGCGACGCAGACGACTGTGAAGAGGGATTTTCCTGCGTCAACCAGGAATGTGTGGAGGACCCGGAGTGTCAGGTCAGCGACGAATGTGATGAGGGTTTTTCGTGCATCGACCAGGAGTGCGTCGAAGATCCGGAGTGTACATTAAATGAGCATTGTGATGCGGGTTACTCCTGCGTCAATCAGGAATGCGTCGAGGACCCGGAATGCACGATCGACGCCCAATGCGATGATGGCTACTCCTGCGTCAATCAGCAGTGCGAGGAGGACGCGCCGGAGTGCAGTAGCGCTCAGGATTGTGGTGAGGGATTCGACTGTGTCGACGGCGATTGCGTCATCGACGATCAGGGCCCGGACCCAACGGACGCGGAACTCTGCGATGAGTATTGTCACCTGATCTATGGCTGCATGGGCGAGGAGTGCACCGGGTTTGAGCAATCGGTCATCGACGACGCGACCGATGAATGCATCAATGGCACCAGCGACGGAAGTATCCCGGGCTGCCTGGAAGACGTCACCGACGACGAGACCAGAGATGCTTATATCGAATTCGTCTACACCGACGAGGACGGAGATCTGTCGGATACGCCCAATTCCTGTGATGCCAGCGAATTCGTCCGCTGCGGCCTGTTTGGAATTCACGATTTTTGTGGATGTACGCCTCCCGGCAATCTCGGTGATTCCTGCGGCGCCGACGACGAATGCGACCATGGCAGTCTCGGGTTTTCTCAATGCATCGACAATGACGATTTTCCCGGTGGCTACTGCATCGCCGGCGAGTGTGCGCGCTTTGCGATCGACGGCGAGGCGGTCGGACTCAGCGCCGACGGTGGCTGTGGCGTCGACGCCGGTTGCATCGACGGTGGAGACATCGGCTATTGTGTCGACCTATGCGACTCCCACGATGAATGTGCTGGCGACCTTTCCTGCCAGATCCTTGATGTGCTCTACGACGACATCAACGGGGAGGTCGTGTCCGTCGATATCTCTCGTATCTGCGCCGCGCAATGCGAGGACGACGATGAATGCGGCGACGCCGCCCGATGCAATAGCGACACCGGAGCATGCGAATTCCCCTGTGAGGACGAAGACGACGAAGATCTATGCGGCTTCGTCAACGGCGAATGCACCGATGACGGCGGCACCGAATGGTGTGTGATGCAATAGCGCGCATCTGGTGCTGAAGCCTCAACTAATCCTTCAGCGCCCCCCGGAGGTCACCAACGCCACCAGAGCGCCCCTTCCCCGCGGGGAAGGGGCGCCGCGACCGCAGTCCGGTAGTGGTGAAGGGGCGCCGCGACCGCAGTCCGGGAGCGGTCGGAAGGGGCACCGGGGACCACCAGAGTTACATCGAAGCCTCCGATGGAACTTCGAGGCGGCCCAGGCAATACCCGACCCCGACGCTTGCCTGAGAGCCGGGCAGGCTCCTACAATGGAGCTCAATCATCTCGTCTAACCAGGAGGGAGCGATGCTCTCGAGGATTGCCCGAGCCGCGACACTTGTCATGATCTTGATCTTTGTCCTGTCCTGCTCGGCAGATGAAGCCGCTGAAAACACGGACGAGCAGATTATCCCGGATTGTGGCGAGGCCTATCCGATTTCGATAAACGGCGATCTATATTGTGTCTTTCAAATCGACGAGCAGGACGAGGAACCGACCTGCCCTGAGGATATGGTCATCTCCTTCGTCGAGGAGAGGTCATGGGTCACCGGCCCGGACGAAGATTTTACTGTCTGTGGTATCTCCGAGGAATTACCGCTTGTGCTGGACGAGCTATTCACGTGGCACCTGTCCGCCTCCACCCAATACGACGCACAAGAATGCAGCAGTATCAGCTTCGGTGACGACGTAGTTTGCGGAAGCTGTCATTGCGAGCAATGTGACGACGACATCTGCAGCTTCTCGAAGTGCACGGTGGCCAATTGTGAACCCCTGGCGCTCTGCGAAGAGACCGAATGCGTTTCCTTCGAAGACAGTGACGAGCCGAGGTGCGAAGTACTCCCCGAGCGGTGGAGCACTGTCGTCAATGCTCATAAAGCCTGCGATAGCGTCGACGATTGTACCGTGGTGGGGCGCGTAGAACACTGCAATTGTCGCCCAGTCCTCGGCGACTCCAGGGACGCCAGCGGGACGGCCATCAACCGCGATGGTGCCAGCACCGCAACTGCTCTTATCGACATATTCACCTCCGACGAGTGCGAAGAACTCCACCAGGAATACCAGACATGTGATGCCGCTCCGGGAAACAATCTTCGCTGCGAGGATGGAACCTGCCAGCTCGACGACAAAGACTGTTTCTTTTGAATAGTACTGCCACCCAACACCGCCCGAGAGGCGTACAGTAGTCCCGGGGCGCGCGGTTCTGGGGTCCGCGGGCAGCTTGCCCGCATTTGCTTTTGGGGTCCGCGGGCAGCTTGCCCGCATTTGATGGGCAGGGGATCGTCACCCGGTCGGTATTCCGGTATCGGTCAATTGAGGTTGACCGACCACATCCATCGGCCGATTGGGGGTTGGATGGCCATGGTCCACCCGGAATGAATTCCGGGCCTGGACGTTGGTTGGGCTCCGCGGCACTAAAGTGCGCTCCGCCTTTGCCTGGGGAGCAAATCACGGCGGGTCCCGTTCGAAATTCGACCGAGTGGCGCTCGAGGGATTTTTCGACAGAGAAAGTGAAATGAGCGAATCGAAAAGACAACTCGTCGCACGTGTCGAGTGGGAGTCAGTGCCCTGGCCGTTCGGGTTAATTCTCGCTTTCCGAATCGGCGGACCAGGCTCGAATCACGGCCACCAGATGCGCAATTAGCACCGCGCCGATCATCACCCACGCGACGGGGCCGATTCCGCGGGGCTCGGGGTCGGCGGTGATCATCTCCAACTCGTAGTAGCGGGCGAAACTCGGGAGCACGGCGTCCTGGAATTTTGTGTCGAAGCCGAGCGCCACCAGCACGCCGGTGACGAAGAGGATCACCGCTATGTCGGCGACGACTGAGGGCCGAATACCGGCCCCGGGGACGAGCCGCAGAATCCAGCGGCCAAGCGGCGGCACAAAACGCCCCACAGCCACGCCGACAGCGAAGATCAGCGCCAGCGGGAAGAGCCAGAAAAACACCGCCACAAAGCTCGTCCCGACCACCTCGTCGGGGGCGGTAAACTGGAAATTATCGTCGATGATATCCCGGACCGGATCTAGCATTAACCCCTCTTTGAGGCGGTCGAGTAGCCACTGATACGAGTCTCGTTGATACGCCTGGTCGACGATCAGGCAGTGATTGTCTTTATTCGAGATCTCGAGCCCCTGCGTGAAGGCACTCTGCTCGGAGCGGACAATTTCGAGTAGTTCATCGCGGGCCGACGACGGCGCCAATGACTCCAGCGCATCTTCGGCGACCGGCGAGGCCAGCCCGTCTTCGGCAAGGACACTGGGAGCGGTGGCGAGTTGGTCGATGGTTCGCGATTCGGCAACGAGGACGTAGGGAGTCGCCATGACCACAACCAGCGCGAGCGCGATACCCACAAAGTCGTAGACCTTCCACGGGGACAGTTTTTTGGCATCGCCTCCATCGGCATCGTCGGCGATGCGACGAAGGATCAACCCGCCTCGTAGGCCGACGAGAAAGAGCAATAATAACAGCGCCAACCCGGAGGCCAATAACGCCAAAAACCCCCGCTCAATCGTCATGATTCGTCGGTCCTCGGAGCCGGTCATCCCACAGCCATTTGAGAAATTCTCCGCGCCTCGCTCGCGCCACTTTTCGGCCAGCTCCGGCCGGTCGCGCTCCTCGAACCAATCAGCCAGGGCGAACCAGCCCTGGTGGGCTCCCTCGGCATAGGGAAATAGCCGGAAAAATCGCTCCGAGAGCCGGTCGACCTCCTCGATGTCTCCGGCAGCAATTGACTCCCGCAGGGGGCCTTTAAACCCGTCGGGCAGCGGGCGATGCAACATGATCATCGACAATTGCACCAGCGTTCCCAGCCGCGACGGCGCAATGCCGGCCTGTTGCGCCTTTTCGACTCCCCGGTCGAAGGCGAGCTGGCCGGCCTGCGGGGCACCCAGATCTTCGAGCGTCGTCGACACATCGAGCAGATCGCGCCAGACACCGTCGGTGCGGGCGGCCGCCTCGAACGCCTCCGCCGCTTTTTGTTCGTCGCCGACGTGACGCCAGATCTCGCCTATATACTGGTGGTAATACGGATTGGTCGGATCCCGCTCGGATGCCGTTTCAAGGCGCGCGATCACCCGGCGGGCCTTCGAGTCGTCGAATTCATCGTCGAAGACCAGCAATCTATCGTCCCACCGAAATACGTCGTCGAGGTCCCCGGCGGCGATATTCCAGAACAGGCCGTGGGCGTCGTGGGCAACGGCAAACACGCTGGCCCTCGAATTCGGCCAGTGAGTCTGTCCGGGAGGTGGTCCATCGATCCGGTAGACCACCTCGTGGGTACGCTCGTCGGACTCATCGGCGTTGAAAAATAGCAGCTCCACCTTCAGGGCGTCGTCATCCTCTGGTTGCAACCCGACGATGGCCGCCGGAAAGCGCACGCGATCGGCGACTACTCCCCGACGGGCATCGAGCTCTATAAGATCGCCGCGAACGCCGTAGAATACCCGGTCGCCGACCTCCACGGGCCCCTGGGGCTCAAAGACCTCATTTTCGACCAGGCTGGCGTCATCACTAACGCGCAGATCGTCGGCATCCTCGAGCAGCCTCGGCGCGTCGTCCTCAAGCGCAGCGATATCTTTCCACGTCGAGGCATGAATGAGCTGCCAGTGGTGCTCGCCCTGGTCATCGACACACTGGACGCCGGCGACGAAGGATTCGACCTGGCAGTCCTCATCGGTCGGCTCTTCGGCGACTGCATGAGCCGAGCTAAAGACCATAAAAGCCAGCGAACAAGCCGCCAGAAGCCTTTTTTGGGTGCTTAATTTATTCATCCCGGTCAGCCCGATATAGGGTATGCGGTTGCTTCGTTATTTGAATACCTCGTTGAAGTTGTAGAAATACTCTCGTCGATATGTCCGAAAAGTTGAAGCGACCTCAGGTGACTCGAGTCATTCTGGACGGTATCGTCCGTTGAGTACTCGCGACCGGTAACGAC
>SKQC01000205.1 GCA_007119175.1 Myxococcales bacterium
GAACTCAGCGGTGATGCTCCCGTTCCGCCGTCATGTCCGCTGATCAAAATCACATCGGCATAGGCCTTGGCGACGCCGGCGGCGATGGTGCCCACGCCGGATTCGCTGACCAATTTGACGCAGATATCGGCGCCGGCGTTGACCGTCTTTAAGTCAAAGATGAGCTGGGCCAGATCCTCGATGCTGTAGATATCGTGGTGCGGCGGTGGCGAGATCAGCTTCACGCCAGGCGTGGCGTGGCGAAGATGGGCGATATACTCGGTGACCTTATGGCCCGGAAGCTGGCCCCCTTCGCCCGGCTTGGAGCCCTGAGCCATCTTGATCTCGAGCTCGCGGGCCCGGGCCAGATACTCGGGAGTGACCCCGAATCTTGCCGAGGCGACCTGCTTGATGGCCGACTCCGCACTGTCGCCGTTGTCGCGCAATTCGTAGCGCGCCCGGTCCTCGCCGCCCTCGCCGCTATTGCTCTTTCCGCCGATGCGATTCATGGCCACGGCCAGCGCCTCGTGGGCCTCCGGCGACAGCGCTCCCAGCGACATGGCGGCCGTCGTAAACCGGCGGCGGATCTCTTCCGACGGCTCTACCTCTTCAATGGGCACCGGGTTGCCCAGGGGCTCAAACTGCATTAAATCGCGAATATGAAGCGGTGAAGCCCCCTTGCTGGCCTCGCTAAACGCCTCGTATGCCCCCTCGCGGCCGCGGCGAAATTTATTCATCGCCCCCAGAAGCGGAGGGCCCCAGGCATGGGATTCGCCGTTGCGGCGAAATCGGTAAATGCCGAGGTCCTCGAGCCGTTCGGACCGGTCGGGACCGAAGGCACGCAGGTGCCTCCGGGCCGCCTCGGCAGCGATTTTGTCGAACCCGAGACCACCGATGGGCGATGGCGTATTCGGAAAGCACCGCTCGATGACCTCTTTTGAAATGCCGACGGCCTCGAAGATCTGAGCGCCCCGATAGCTGCCGAGGACGCTGATGCCCATCTTGGACATGATCTTGAGCAGTCCCTTTTCGATAGAGGCGACGAAATTGCGCACATCACATGCCTCGCGCTCGGGGTCGCCGTCGCATTGATCGCGAATCGTCTCCACCGCCAGATAGGGCACCACGGCGCCGGCGCCGTAACCGATGAGCGTCGCAAAATGATGGACATCGCGGGGCTCGCCGCTCTCGACGACCAGACTTGTTCGCAGTCTCTTGCCGACGCGCAAAAGATGGGTCGTCACGGCGCCGACGGCCAATAATATGGGAATCGGCGCCCGGTCCTCATCGACGCCGCGATCGCTGAGCAACATAATGTCCGCTCCCCCATCGACGGCCTCCTCGGCGCACCGACAAATGGCGTCGATGCGCTTTTTCATGGCCTGTGAGCCATCGGCGATGGCGAATGTGCAGTCCAGCCGACAGAGGCGCTCATCGCCGGCGACCTCGCGCAATTCGGTCAGATCGGCATCGCTCAAAACCGGACCGGGCAGGGCGATCTTATCGGTATGAACCGGCCCCTCGACCAGCCAATTTCGACGCCTTCCGAGATGAACGTCCAGCGACATCACCGAACTCTCGCGGATCGGATCGATGGGCGGATTGGTCACCTGGGCGAAGCGCTGTTTGAAATACGTCGGCAACAGCCGCGGAAGCCGCGACAAAACGGAGATCGGCGTGTCATCGCCCATCGAACTGATGGGCTGGTCGCCGGTCTCGGTCATGGGCCGAAATAAAAAGCGCATCTCCTCGCCGCTATAACCAAAGGCCAGTTGATGGCGCAAAATCCGCTCCGGGTCCGGCGCGGCGTTCTCAAATCCCCCATCTGACGAGGGCTCGATGAGCTGTATATTTTCGTCGAGCCACTCTCCGTAGGGCGCGGCCTTTGCCAGCTCCTTTTTGATCCGGTCGCCGGTCAATACGCGGCCCTCCTCCAGATCAACGGCCAGCATATTTCCGGGGCCCAGTCTCCCGCGGGCGACCACCTTCGAGGGGGAGACGTCGAGGACGCCCACTTCGGAGGCGACGCATAATAATCCGTCGTCGGTCTTCTGATAGCGCAGCGGACGCAGCCCGTTGCGGTCCAGATGAGCCCCTACAAAACGGCCGTCGGCGTATAATACGGCAGCCGGCCCGTCCCAGGGCTCGTTTAAACAGGCGTGGTACTCGAAAAACTGGCGGACCTCCTCGGTCATGGCCTCGTTTTTCTCCCACGCCTCGGGGATGAGCATCGGCAATACATGGGTCATCGGCCGGCCCGACAACTCCAATAATTCCACGACGTTATCCAGTATCGCCGAATCGCTGAATTCGCGCTGCAATAAAGGGCGAATCACATCGAGGTCATCGCCCCACACCGGACTGGCCAGGTCTTCCTCGCGCATCTCCGTATTATTGGCATTGCCGACGATGGTGTTGATCTCGCCGTTGTGGCCGAGCCGTCGAAAGGGCTGGGCCAGCGCCCAAGAGGGAAAGGTATTGGTGGAAAAGCGCTGGTGAAAGACGGCGAAACTGCTCTTCCATCCGCGCTCTAAGTCGGGATAAAAATCGGCCAAAGCGTCGGCCATCATCAATCCCTTATAGACGATGGTACGCGCCGACATACTGGCCACGTAGACGTCGAGTTCTTGCTCTCGAGCACGGGCCTCGAACTCGCGGCGAGCGGCGTATAAAATTCGGTCTAATTCGAGTTTTTCCGAATTTTCTTCGAAGCTAACGACCAATTGTTGAATAAATGGTCGGGAGTCCGCCGCTTTTACGCCAAGATATTCGGGACGCACAGGAACGGCTCGCCATGCAAGGTGGTCGACGCCGCGGGCCCGCAGGATCTGGCCCATCAGCCGTCGGCCACGCTCCTGATCGGCGGGATTGTCGCGGGGCCAGAAAAAGACTCCCACTCCCACGGAGCCCTCAACTTTTCGCCCCGTCGATTCGGCGAGAAAATCGCCGAAAAACGGCTGCGAAACTGCCAATAAGACGCCCGCCCCATCGCCGGTTCGGGCATCGGCACCGGCGGCCCCGCGGTGCTGGAGATTCTTTAGCGCCGCCAGAGCACGGGGCAAGAGATCGCGGCGGGGACGACCGGCCGTATCGGCCAGAAATCCCACACCACAGCCATCATGCTCGTCTTCGCGTCGATAAAGCGGATATGTAAGAGAAGAAGGCACTGCGGTCACGACATTCCCGGGTGTTACGTAGATAAACGTCCGGAGACCGGGCTAACCTGCAAAGTTCGACACGCCACCGGCAATCGCCAAATGGAGTACACTGTTATAGACCGGTCCAGAGGGTAAATAAGGGTCGGAGAAGAAAAATGATTCCCTCGATCCTCGATCCCCGATACTCGATCCCCGATACTGGATCCTCGATCCCCGATCCTCGATATCGATCTCGATCCTCGATCCTCGATCCCCGATCCTCGATCCCCGATCCTCGATTAGGAGTTTTTCCTCGTGCCCTCCGACCTCAACGAACGCATCGCCCGGGCCCTCGGCCGCCGCCCCGTCTCCATCGACTCTCTGAGCGGGGGCTGTATCGGCGATGTATACCGGGCAATATTCGACGGCGGCGACTCCGCGGTCTTAAAGGTCGATAACGGCGGCAGCGGCCAGCTCGATACGGAGGGCTTTATGCTGCGCTATCTCTCGGAAGAGACCGATTTACCGGTGCCGAAAGTGCTCTTTGAGGCCCCCGATTTGCTGATCATGGAATTTGTGGAGCACGACGGACGGCGGGGAGCCGATGTGGAGATCGAGGCCGCCGACGCCCTGGCGGCGCTGCACGATATCGGTGCCTCGAGCTACGGTTTTGAGCGGGATACGCTGATCGGCGGGCTTGAGCTTCCCAATCCCGAGTCTAAGGACTGGGCGGCGTTTTTCGCCGATCATCGCCTGCGCGATATGGGCCGGCGCTGTGTGGAGGCCGGCCGGCTCGAAATCGCCATGTACCGCCGCCTCAAC
>SKQC01000117.1 GCA_007119175.1 Myxococcales bacterium
CGGCGAAAAGAACCAAATAGGCTCAGACGCTCCACGCCGAGTTCACTAATCTCCTGTCTGCACCCGGCGAGTCGCTCCAGAAGTTCGCTCTTTGTCTGCACTGCATCCATGGCATCTTTCGCACGAGAAAGGAGGTCGCAGGCGACGAACGGAGCCTTGGACTTGGTGCGCGAAGCATCGAGATGATCGTCTGAAACTACTATGGTTGATGAAACTCCGGCGATGATGCTGCTGACGCAGCAGCGATGGTAGGGATACCATCGACACCAGCGAAAAAGAGGAGTGACCGACTAAGGTAGAGCACACCCGCGCAAGGGGGATCGGTCCCTGTCGGCAATAAGGCGAATAGGGAATGGAGTCGATGGCATCCGTGCCATCGCCGCGCCGCAAGGCGCGTGGTGTGAACGGCCGCCGATGGCAGTTTGCTATTGAAAAGCCTCCCGAGAGCACAGCCCTTTACAGAGGAAATTGCGCTCTCAAGGAGGCTTTGATCAAATGAAGCCTCCAAGCCGTTAATGATCGGATTAAGATCAGAGATAGAACGTACAAGGAGGCTTCAATGGCGAATGGTAACTATAGTGCGGGTGTTTTTGAAGGGTGGTTTGCTCACAATAAATGGGAGGAATTCTCAGCAGCCGATGAGCTGGTGCTCGGGGTCGATGCAGCCAAGCGTGCGTAGTACGCAGCGGTGATGACGCAGAGGGACCGCGATTTCGATATCTTGTACTTTGATCGCGATCAGATTCCGGAGTTTGTCGATTCCCTGGCCGCCTTGCACGGCACTGCATCGTCGAACATAGACGGCAAAGAGATCGTCGTTCAGGACCGGCGAAGAGTGGTTTAAGACTTCTGTCGAGTACCACTAGCGACAATATTTTTCGACGAGCTCATCGACGGTGCCGTCTCGTTCGCCTCGCCTGCCGAGCCACAAAATCAGCGGCTCCATCAGCTTCAGGATGAAATTGGGCGAGCGCATCTCACTGAGGTGAGCGATGACGCCCACGTATTTGAGGTTGGTGGGCATGCCCTGGGCGTTGACCGCGCCTTCATTGGCCAGTCCATACATGATGCGCAGGGACTGCTCGAAGCCCGTGTGCCCCGGTTTTAACTCCACCTTAAAGGTGATATCGGTGTCGGTGGGGTTGAAGAAGGCGTGAATCTGGCCCTTGTCCACCACTACGGACTGGCCGGGCTGCAGGATTTGCTCGTCTGCTTTGCGTCCCAGCCTTACACCGAGTTCGCCGTTTACGGCGGTGAAGATCTCCGCATAGGTCTGGTGGTAGTGCAGCTCATTGCTACCGCCGGGCTTGAGACGGATCTCTAACTCCGTGACCTCGCCGTCGGTCTCCTCTGCGGTCTTTACGAATCGTACTTCGTCTTCAAACACAGGGTTGGTGATGGTGCGTTGCATATCGTGTACTTCCTCTGGTCCGAGCAGCGTATCGATACAGCTCTAATACTGGACCACGAGACAAATTCAACGCCGACTCCGTGGTATTCGCCAACGCCCCAGGTCGTCATTCATCGGGCAATAACCCCAGGGTCAGCGGAAGCGTCAGTTCTTCGGAGCCGCGCTGAATCAGGACATCGACGGTGACGCCGACGCCGATGGTGGCCGCAAGCCAGGAGAGATGGAAGGCGTCGTCGACCTCTTCGCCGTCGAGCTCCAAAAAGATGTCGCCCGGTTCCATTCCCGCCTCCTCGGCAGGACCATCCTCGACCAGGCGGGTCAGCACGGCGCCCCCCTCATCGGGCAGATCGAGCTCGTCGCGGAGCCTGGCCGGCACTTCACCGACGTAGATTCCCAGCCATGAGCGCTGTACGCGGCCGTGCTCGATAAGATCGTTGAGCACGTCGCGCACCATATTGATGGGAATCGCAAATCCCAGCCCGTGGCCTTCTTGCGAGGTGGCCGTGGCGATGCCGACGACTTCACCGGCCATATCGACCAGTGGGCCGCCGGAGCTTCCGGGATTGATGGAGGCGTCGGTCTGAATAAAATCCTGAAAGCGAAGACGTCCTCCGGGCGGCATGACTTGTCGTCCCGTCCCGCTGGCGATACCGGCGGTCACCGTGCTGGCCAGGCCGAGCGGGTTTCCCATGGCCAGCACCCAGTTGCCGATGGCGAGTTCGTCGGAGTCCCCCAGGCCGATCGTGGGGAGCTCTTCTTCGACATCGACGAGCTTTAATACGGCGATATCTGTGGGCGGATCGCTTCCCAGGACCTCTGCGGAATAGATCCGCTCGTCGAGCAGGCGCACGGCGATCTCCGAGGCCCCGCGCACGACGTGGTCATTCGTCAACACCAGCCCCTGTTCGTCGAAGATAAACCCGGAACCCAGACTCTCGCGAACCCGTTGCTGCGGCACGATGCCCGGAGGCGAAAAGGGCTGACGCGCCTCTTCGTCTGGCGGGTCAGTGCGGGTGTAGATATTGACCACAGCGGGGCGTACGGCAGCGACCTGCTCGGCAAAGTTGGGCGGGGTGGACAAAAAGGGAGCTTGTTCATCGATGCCGGCATTGGCCGGAGAGTCGTCGTCGGAGCTGACGTCTGAGGGCGGGGGCTCATCGGAGTCGACGCGGTCGCCATTGCAGCCCATCGCCAATGCCGTGCCCGAAGCTGCGACGAAGGTGATGACGACGAACCAACGCAACCAGTCATTGGCCGGCATCATCGAATGCTTTCCGAAGATCGTGGAGGAGGGTCTCGAGCAATTTTTCTTCTTCTCGGCTCAGATTGCCCCGGGTTTTGTGCTGAAGCATCTGCAAGATGTCGATGACCTGGCTGGCGGCGGGGATGTCGACGTCGACGGTGCCAGTTTCCGGGTTGGGATGTTGGCCCAGATTGACCATGCAACTGGTGCCGAGGCTGACGATGAATCCGCCGAAGTCGATCGTGGGGTCGTCGTCCGGTTCGTCTTCGCTCTGGATGTGGACGCCGGCATTGCCACCCAGCGGAGTCACGCGCGGATCGTCGGGCGTCACGGCCGCTGCCGCTTCGGGAGCGCCATTTTTCGATATATCCGATGTCGGGCGTGGCTCGTCGTCTTCACCGCTCATTACGACTCCGAAGGGGGCGGCCGGCGGGAACTTCGATACTTCCGTCTGCGATCAGTCGCTCTCTTCTTCTTCCGTTGCTTCTTCGTCACCTTCTTCTTCAGCTTCGGCATCGTCGTCGTCGAGCACGCCGGCTTCGAATTCGGCTTCCATCGGCGCGGCTTTGTCGGCGACATCGGGAAGCGCCTCGAGGTGTTCCTCGTATTTGTCGCGATCGACGATGCCGTCGCGGACAAAGCGGGGAAGGGTGCGAATATCAAATTTTCGGCTCTCTCGATCCATGGCTTTACTCCTGCTGGTAGTCGGTCCCAATCACCGGGATGTCGTTGAGTCAGCCGCCCCGAGAATAGATGGGCGAGTGATTTCGTATACGCGCACTATAGTGAGGATAGGTGGTTTGACAAGTGGAACGGCCGCCACTTGCAGCAAAACGAATCAGGTTTTCATGATCGCCGGCAAACACACAATTTTGTCAATTTTGTCAATCGCGGGCTGGCTATTGTGTCATTTATGTCAATTTTCGACGAGATGGGGGCTTATCCCAATGCCGGTAAGTCAAGCGATTGAGAATCGAAAATAAAACGAAACCTCAAATATTCTTCCAGCAACCACCAGAGATTATCAAAATCACCCGTCGAGGCGATGCGGAGTCTATGTCCAACAGGCGGCTAGGTTGCGGAATGGCGCTCCAGAGCGCGCTCGATTCGCTCCTTCATCGCCCCGGTGGCAGTGCTGCGTTGCTGCTCTAAAAATTCGACGGCCTGGTCGATTCGCGCGCCCTTATGCAGATCGATGAGCGCCATCTGAGTTCGCGCCGCGCCCTGATACGGTGAGTTGCCCCGTAGAGTCAGATAGATCTGCATGGCGTCGTCGTATTTTCC
>SKQC01000425.1 GCA_007119175.1 Myxococcales bacterium
GCCGACGGAAGATGGGAGTATCGACTGCCGCCCTATGTCCTATTTAGCGATCTAGACGACGATGACGCAGACCGCATCTCGGCGATGTTGGAGACCAGGCAGATACCCCATCAGGTCGTCACAGACCTGCCCGGATCGCTGGCGTGGATCTTCAATCCCGAGGGTAAGAACAAGACGTTTTTAAAGCTCACAGGCATATTGATCTTTATGTTGATCATCGGCTTCGGCACTGGATGGGGAATTGGCGAGTCCGTGATGTTGACGGCGGCGGCGGCCTTTGTGGTGAGCCTCTTTGCTGTCCACCTGGTCGCCCTGTCGGTCAAGCGGCGGCTCGCCGATACGGGGGGCGCCGAGCGGCGCCGGGGCCACGCATTTATGATTCCTACAGACGGTCTGAATTCGGCGGGATATCTATCCCGGGCTCTATCCCTTCCCGACGGCGCAAAAGAGACCCTCGAAGAACTCGGAGATGGCCCGGTATATCGCGAGCTTCACGAGCTGATCGTCCTCGCCGTCGATCTGGCCCGGGAGATCGAAGAAGAGTCGCGCGATGAGCTGGCAGCGCTCATCAGTCATCTTTTCGACGTGGGACATCGCCTCCAGCGAGCGCTGCAGCGCCTTGAGGATACGACCACGGCAGAATTGATGGAGAAGATCGAGGCTCTAAAGATGCAGATTGAACAATCACAGGACGCCGAAGAGACAAGAGAGCTCATCGATCGCCACGGGCTCCTGCTCGACGAGATGCAGGCCCACGATCGGGCGGCCTTCGAGGCCGACATACTGCAGGCGGAGCTGTTGTCGGCCCGGGGAACACTGCTCGATCTGCGAGGCAAGACGAGCGACGCGAAGACCACATTGAATACGTCTGCCGAGCTTCGCCACGTCATCGAGGCGGCGGTGGAGGTCGAAAAATTGGCGCCCAGCGAGGTGGCGCAATGAGCCGATATACTCTGGGAGAAGAGCTGGGCCGCGGGGGAATGGCCACCGTATTTCGCGCCGAGGACCGGGAAGACGACACCGAGGTAGCCATAAAACTGCTTCATCCCCATCTGTCGGGCGACGAGGCGATGGTAGAGGCCTTTTATCGGGAAGCGGAGCTGATGAAATCACTCAAAAGCCCCGGCGTGGTGCGAGTCTACGAAACCACCGAGCTCGACGGTCGACCGGCGATCGTGATGGAATTGCTGGAAGGAGGCACGGTCCGGCAGTTGAGCGCCAGACAGGAAAAACTCTCGGAGGAGCAAGCCCTGGAGGTCGTAAAACCGGTGCTGGAGGTCTTGAGCGAGGCCCACGACCAGGGCATCGTTCATCGCGATATTAAGCCCGGTAATATTCTCCTCGATGGGCAGAAGGTGCCGCGGCTTATCGACTTCGGGATCAGCCAGGCCGAAGAGCTCGTCGCCCTCGCCAATGCCGGCCAGATAGGGACCGTCGAATATATGGCGCCGGAGCGCATTGACGGGCTGGCCATCGACGGCCGAAGCGATCTCTACAGTGTGGGCGTGATGCTCTTTGAGCTCCTCTGTGGCCATCTCCCGTACCGCGCCGATTCGGCGTCGGCGGTCATGAAGATGCACCGCAATGCCGAGGTACCGGACCCGTCGTTTTTCGCCCCCGAGCTCTCGCCGCATATAAGTCGAGCCATACAGATAGCGCTTGCCAAGCATCCGGAGGAGCGCTTTCACAACGCCGACGAAATGCTGGCCATGCTCGAGGGACGCGCCAATATCGGCGACAGAGAGAAGATCGCTGAACATCGGCGATGGCGTTCGCTCATCGAATCAGCGGATATGGCCGAGCTCATGGCGGCGCCCGTCGAAGAAGAGGGCTACGAATGGGTCGTCTTCGTCCCCCGTCCCGACGAGGTTTTTCAACGCGACAGCCGGCGCAAATTTACCGCCCTTCGAAGCTACCTATTAGACCACTCGCGCTATCTTCAGATTCCCGTACAACAGGCCGAAGAACCCCCCGACGAATCGTTGAAATGGACGCGATTGATGCAACATAACGGCGTCGCGCGCGGGCTTTCGCGACTGGGCGCAGAATATGTCGTGGAAGCCCTGGACGCCGCAGATATACCGAGCCGTCACGCCCGTCGGTCCCGGCGTCATCGCCACGAATCGCGCCTGGTACAGCTTATTGGCGGCAGCCAGGTGGGCAATATCATGCTCGGCACACTATTGATTCTGTGGGCCGCCTTTTTCCTTATCGCCAGAGAGGGATACGCCGGTTCATCGCCACCGGCCTGGCTCGATCCGGCATTCATCGTCTTCACCATCACGCTGGGCTTGAGCCTCGGTTGGTTCGGCACGGCGGCGATGGCGCGAGAGTTCTGGTATTGCCGCTTCTCCCGCGCTTTTTTGCTCGATTTTTGCGCTCCTAAACGAGCCGAAATGCAATCGGAAGAAATAATCGGAGGAGCACATCTCCGATTGGCCCGACAGATGCGTTCCTCGCGGGTGCGAGCGTCCTTTGAGGGTGGGCTCAATATATCGCTGCATCTGCTGGACTTTTTGGAAGACTCCGAGCTTCCCGGCCGACAGCAGGTAGAAGCGGCCATCGAAGATCTCACGGCGCTGGCCCGTGAGCTGGTCGACGTAGAACAGCAAATCGCTCATCTTCGCCCCGGAGAGTTGATAGGCCAGATTCGCGCTTTGGATCGCCAGATCACAGTCGCCGAATCGGTCGACGTTGCGGAGTCGGTGATGGAACAGAAGTCATCGCTGCACGAGCAGCTAAAGACGCGCGACAAAGCCCAGGCTCGACTCCAGATCTTGGCTCAGCGGCTGCTTGAACTGGCCACGGATCTCGACGCGCTCCTCCGGCAATGCCGAGGAGCCTCAGTGGAAGCAGGAGATGATGCCGAGGAGCCAACGGTGCTCGACTTTGCCAGCCTTCGCCGAGACAAGGACGAAGAATCGACGGTTGCCGAGGTGGTGATTTCCTCGACCACCGGCGCCGGGTAGAGCAGAATTAACGAGTATGTCGATCATGCGCCCAAATACTGCCCTTAAGAGCGCCGGCAACGACCGACCATATTCACTTCTAGCAAGCGTTCAGCCCCCCGGGGTCTGCGGCCAGCCTGGCCGCATTTCGGGCCGTCAGCCCGCCCCTTTCAGGGCGCTTTGGCGCATGACTTGGTCACCCCACTGAGCGTTTACCACTTCTATTCAGGATGTGATGCTCTATAGTGAAAATTCATGAACGTAGATTACTATCGAGATCTAATTCGACCCGTCTTCCGGGACAAAAAGATTATCCTCGCCACCGGGGTCATCGCCGGGATGGCGAAGGGGATCGACACGCTGGAGGAACTCGGCGCGGCGGGCTGCCTGCTCGTCGGGGCCGGCGAGGGCACCGGCGAAGTGCCCGATCCAGATGAGGTGCCGTGGGTGGTGGCTATCGACGAGAGTCCTCCCGATTTTTTGACCGGGATTCGAAATTACGAGGCAGCTCTTCGAGCGCCTCTGCCCAGGGTCGTGGAGGCAGTCGAGACGTTCGATCCCGAGGGTGAGGCGCTGGTCTTATGTGCCCACGTCTCCGACCTGGATTCGCTGTTGGGGCGGCCACGACTCGGCGCCAGACAGCCGGCCTGGGCAGCCCTGGAGGACAAGGTCGTCATCGACGCATTCTGGACGCGGGCCGGCGTCGAATGCGCCCCCGTAGAGATCGTCGATGTCGCCGACTTCGAGTCCTGTCAGCGTGCCTCCAAAAGACTCGACCGAGGTGCCGGCGCCGTGTGGGCCGGCGACGCAAAAGAGGGGTTTAACGGCGGGGCTCGATATGTGCGCCATATCCGGCAGGCCGCCGATATGAGCAAAGCCCATGAGTTTTTCGTCGACCATTGCGACAGCATACGGGTGATGCCCTTCCTCGACGGTGTCCCCTGCAGCATCCACGGCATGGTCTTTTCCGACCAGACCATCGCCTTTCGACCAGTGGAGATGATCGTCTTTCGCAGGCCAGATGAGCCGACGTTCTTCTATGCGGGGACATCGACCTGGTGGGACCCCGATGATGAAGTCCGGGAGGTTATGCGCCGGGTGGCCCGCAAGGTCGGTGATCAGTTGCGCGATGAGGTAGATTATCGGGGCGCCTTTACGGTGGACGGGGTCGTCACGAGCCGAGGGTTTTTGCCGACCGAGCTAAACGCCCGCTCCGGTGGTGCCTTTGGCGACCTCTACGCCGGCGATCGCCGTTTGCCGCTCACACTCATCGACAGATGCGTGCGCCACGGTATAGAGCTGGATTATCGCCCCGCCGAATTAGAAGCCCTGGTGCTCGAGATCGCCGACGGTCACCGACACGGTGGAGGGCGCAGCGTTGTGGACCGGGTTTTTGAGTCCACCGAAACCCACAAGCTCATCTTAGAGCCAGAGGTCCGATTGGCCACAGAAGGCGAAGAAGCAGAGGCCACGCTGACGGTCGGGCCCTCCGACGTGGGCGGTTTTATCCGCGCTGTACCGGCCCGAGATCACCTCGATGAGGGGACACTTTTAGCACCGATCATCGGACCAATATTCGCCTTTGCGGACGACCATTTCGACAGCGATATCGGCCCACTCATCGCGCCGCAGCTACGAACTGCTGTGGCGGGGCACAGAAAAGAACATCACGTCCAACAATAAGTCCTTCTCGATGAGTGGACGCCAGTGATCGATGAATCGAGGACACAACTCGAAGCTTCCAGTTCTGGTGGCTCTAAAGCGCGGGTTTCCGAACTGTCTGCTGGCGACCCGATGCCTGCAATCGACGTCGACCCCGACAAAAGTGTCACGCTCGGCTCGGCGGTACGCATTCCGATGCTTCTGGGGTTGGCCCTCGCCGCCTTGACGGCCACCTGTCTGGGTATTCCGATGACGATTTATTTCATCGAAGATGCTCTCGGCGCAGAGTTTAGCGACGAATTTGTCGATCTGGCCATCGGGGCAGGCATCGTTTCGGTATTCATGCTTTTGATCACCTATGCCATGGGGCTGCCACAGGCTCCGCAATTGACTCGCTGGGCGAAGGCTCACTGACGTCCAGGTCGAGATTGAAGGACGAAAGGAGGTTGGGGAGAAAATGCGTGTCTCCGTGACCAGCCGTCAGCTCTGCCGGGCTCGCGCCGTCAAAATCAGTCGCGAGGTCATCCGAATCGACAATCTTAGCCTCGATGAGCGAGCAGCGGACGACTCACTGTTTCAACGCCTCCACATCGAGATCAAATCTCCCTGGTGGTGGTACGACTGGCGCTCCAAAGTCATGATCTGGGAATCAAATCCCGAGACGAGTGAGCAAACTCAGCCGGCCGATGAGCGCGCCAATGAGGAACCGGTCTGGTAAATTGCAGTGGCCATTTTGACTCCCCAGAAAGCGAGGAAGCAATCCGGAACAGGGGACAATCGACCAGCAACGCTAATTGTTTTCGTTGGCTGTAAGCGTTCAACCAGGTGACGAAGTCACGGGCCAATACGCCTCTAAAGTTCCGGCTAGTGCTGCCCGAAAAGCGGCCAGGCTGGCCGCGGGCCCCAGGGACTGAACGCTTGGCGCTGGCTTCTTTGTTTTCCGCAGTAGACTCGGTATTTTCTGAGCATGACTATGCACATTCTCTTCTGCGGATTGCCGATGGACAGTGCAACGACCACCACCGACCAGGGCGATAAAGACCTCCCCGAACTCATCGCCGACCGCTTCCAGCCAACCCACCTGCTCGGCGCTGGCAGTTTTGGCCAGACCTTTGCCGCTCACGACCGTCAAACCGGCGCAGACGTAGCGCTGAAACTTCTTTCTTTTGAGCACCTATCGGATTGGAAATCTCTGGAGCTCTTTGAGCGAGAGGCCCAGATCCTGAAGCGATTGGACCACCCGCGCATCCCGGACTACGTCGACTACGCCTGTGGCCAGGGCGAGGGAGAGAGCTTTTTGGTCCAGCAGTTGGCGCCGGGACAATCCCTGCAACAACTCCTCGACGAGGGACGGCAATTTAACGAGGGAGAGTGCGTCCAGATCGCCCGGCAGGCCCTGGATATATTGGCCTACCTGGAGGCCCGAAAGCCGCCGGTGGTTCACCGAGACATTAAGCCGGAAAATCTACTCTGGGACGGCGCCGACTTGTATCTTGTCGACTTCGGGTCGGTTCGAGAGGTGATTGACCCCGATGGCGTGGGCTCCACGGTGGCCGGGACCTTTGGCTATATGGCACCGGAGCAGATGCGCGGTCAGGCCACACCGGCATCGGATATCTACGGCCTTGGGATGACCCTGATTCATCTGCTCACGGCCGTGGCACCGGACCGACTGCCAGAGCGGCGTATGCGTCCGCAGTACCGCGATCGAGTACAGGTCTCCGGGGCACTGGCGCAGGTCCTCGATAAGATGATCGAACCGGTCGCCGAAGATCGCATCCAATCGGCCTCTCGCTGCCTCGAGTTGTGGCAGCATGTCGACGGCGTCGACCATATTGCCCTGGCCGAACCGGGAGACTCTCAACTGCAAGCCCGGGTGGCCACTGAAGAAAATCGCCGACGCCAGGCACAACAGCAGCGACAATTAGAAAAGAAAGAAAAATCCCTTTCGGTCGTCGATCAGGCGGGCCATCACCTCCATGTCACAGCCCGGGGCAACCACCATTTCGTCATCGAGTTTTCTCCGCCTCCCGAACGACCATTTTTGCCCGAAGACGTCCATATCAGCCGCGAGAAGCTATTATACAGCTCTCTGTGCGCGGTGATTATCCCCCTGATTGTCGTACCGGTCTTCGCGGCATTATATTTGCTCATCGATGCCCCGTTCTGGACCACTTTATTTGCTACCCTCATAGCGATTGGCAGCACCTTCGGAATACCGGCCGCTTGCCTTGGACTGGTGGGGTTGCACGCCTACCAAAAGCGCGTCTCGCGTCAGGGCGTAAAGCTGACGATTGAGGGCGATTCCTTCGCTCTTTTGACGGCGCATCCATACGACACAGAACTCCTGGGCCGCGCCGACGATCTTCGCGTCGAGCTCTACAACGGTCCTCATAGCTCCTTTGGCCGTGCTACATTTAGCCATCAGCGACAATCACGGCAGATTGAAAATTTCACCCCTGCTGAATTGGCTGAGCTCGAGGCCGTACTCCGGCGTTCGAAGGTGAGCCTCGACAGCAGACTATGAAGTTAGTGTTCCGACGCCGGCCCCCTTAAAAACATCGCTCTCCGACCCTTATGGCGCCAGATTGAATTCGATGTCCTCATCATCACTCTCGTCAGCATCGTCACTGAGATACCGACCGTGAGATACCAGATACGACAGATGCCGACCGCGACAGATACCGACCGAGGTATGAACGAAAGCCCGAAAATGCACGTTGATACGCCTCTCTCGGGCGGTGTTTTGGTAGCCAAGGGGATGATGTCGTTCTAGCGACTCCTACTTGCTCGCAGGCTGAGATGCCACGACCGCAGCGCGGCCTTCTTTTTTTCCTCGATACAGCCGTTGGTCGGCGCAGCTATAGAGCACCTCCAGACGCTCTCCGTCTTCGGGATAGGTCGCGAGGCCCAACGTCAGTGTCACCGGATCATCCAGAGCGTCGTCGTCGAATCGAAATTTCGACATTCGTTGCGCGACTTCCATGGCGCTCTCCGTATCACAGCCCGGCAGCAATACGGCGAATTCGTCGCCGCCGATGCGAAAGGCGAAGTCCATCTTTCGGGTCGACTCCTGAATATGCGTCGCGATTTGCTTTAGCACCTCGTCGCCAACCTGATGGCCCAGATTGTCGTTGACCTGTTTGAATCGATCGACGTCGCATAAGACCAGAGTAAAGTTGGTCTTCTCGCGGGTGAACAGCTCGCCGACGACCTGCTCGAAGGTGCGTCGGTTGAACAGTCCCGTAAGACTGTCCTGGGAGGCCGCCTCGCGCAGTTTTTCGACGTCATCGCGGAAAAATACATATTTGAGAATTTGCTTCACGTCGCCGGTGTGGTGCACCATTTGACGCTGCATATACACACCCCACACCAGCCCGAAGGCCAGTCCTCCCAGCGATTTGGCGATCACGCCGCTTACGAGCATCGAGGCGTAAGCCTCCTGGCCACTGTGGACAATGGTCAGATAAACTACGGTGTCAAAGGCCAGCACAGACATCAGGACCAACGCCATTGGGATCGCCACCGGGACAGCGGGAAAGCGGCGCGTGAGCCAGAAAAATCCGACCAGCGCCAGGAGCTGATCGACGTACAACACAGCCACACCCACCACGGAAGCCCATATGCCCTGGTAGAAGATCGACTCCGGGAGCCCCAGAAAATTATGGGGATCACTGTAGAGGATATGTGCATACATCACTCCGCCCACCAGATGGGGCACAATATTGCCGATGATGATGGCATATAAGATGACCCGCGCTGTGGCGATTCCGTTGCGGGAGAAGGCGTAGAGCAGGAGCGCCAGATTGCTCGAGAACAGGATCGCCGAGCCCGGCGTAACCAGCAGTCCCTCCGCGACCTCCCAATAAAAGCTCGAGGCCAGCAGGGCCTGGATAAATTGAAGCGAGACCACCACCGCTACCACTGCGCTCATACCCAGCCGCGGTCGCAGACGATAAGCCCCCAACAAAAGCACGCTCACCAGCACAAACTCGAACGCCCAGAATGCCGGCTCGATCAGCGAGTTCATACCAGTTCATCACCGTTTTATAGTTTGGAGATATCCATCGTAGTTCAGGGTACAGCAATTTGCCAGCCATGGGTGGCTGTCTTGTTCACTAACCCGCATTTCTCACCAGAGGGGACCCGGGGCAAAACAGAATGTGCGAGACGACCGCTTGAGCAGCGGAGGCGATGCAGCGCATCGTCGAGCATGTCTCGAGCGGAGTATCGTGCATTCTGTGCAGCATCCGGGCGTCCCTGTGGGTAGAAATACGGGCTAAACTGGGCTGGCCTGTTTGAGCTGAGATACCGACGACCCCATTCACTTCTATTCAGGATATGATGATCTATAGTGGGCGGTCATGAACGCAGACTACTGTAGAGCTCTAATTCGTCTCGTCTTCTGGACGCGTCTTCGCCTTTACGGACGACCACTTCGACAGCGATATCGGTCCACTCATCGCCCCGAATCTACGAACCACAGAAAAACACATCACGCCGAATAATAAGCCCTGACTGAGTAGTAGACGCCAACCATGGTCGACGAATCGAGGACACAACTCGAACCTTCCCAATCTGGTGGCTGTAAAGCGAGGATTTCCGAGCTGTCTGCCGGGGAGCCGGCGCCTGCAAAAGACGTCGCCCCCGACAAAAGTGTCACGCTCGGATCAGCGGTACGCATCCCGATGCTTCTGGGGTTGGCCATCGCCGCCTTGACGGCCGCCTGCCTGGGTATTCCGATGACTATTTATTTCATCGAAGATGCTCTCGGTGCCGAGTTTAGCGACGAATTTGTCGATCTGGCCATCGGGGGAGGCATCCTTTTGGTATTCATGCTTTTGATCACCTACGCCACGGGCCGCCACAGGCTCCGCAACTGGCTTGCCGAGGGACGGCTCGCTGAGGTCCAGGTCGATGTTGGAGGACGCAGGGAGGCGGGGGAGAAAATGAAGGTCTCCGTGACGAGCCGTCACCTCTGCCGGGCTCGTGCCATAGAAATCAGTCGCGAAGTCATCCGAATCGACGGGCTTAGTCCGGACGACAGAGCAGAGATCGTCGCCACTCCGGAGATCTCGATACCGAAACACGACAACGCCCGCGCACGCCCGGTGCTCGGCGCCGGCGACAGCGCCGTCGCCTCGCGAGATCGCAAGGTCATCGAGCCCAACGGCGGTGACGCGCTCCCTTCCACGACCGCTGTAACCTTTCCCATCACGGAAGAATTGGTCCAGGAAGGCTCTCTCTTTCAACGCCTCCACATCGAGATCGAGTTTCCCTGGTGGTGGTTCGACTGGAGTTCCAAGGTCATGATCTGGGAATCAAATCCCGAGCCGGGCGCGCAAATGCAGTCGGCCGCTGAGAGCGCCAGTGAGGAACCGGTCTGGTGAGCTGCAGTGGCGATTTTGGCTCCGCAGATAACGAGGTATAGCGCCTGGGGTGAGGCCTCCCGTTGTCTCACCCTGTACCCTCTGGCATAATGGCCGCCGCGAGTCGGCTCTGCGATATCGATGACTCTATTTTATTCTGCCGAACGCCCCTCCCGCTGGACACTTCATGCGCGGTACTACTGGCAAATGCCCCGGCTGTGACGGCAGCGGTGTCGTCGCCGAACCCTGTCCCGAGCGGGGCTGCCAGAAGCGCAATCTCCACTTTATCTCCAACGGCCACTGGAAACGCGCTCATCCCGACGACGGGTCAACGCCAGATCCGGTCATCGGCCAGCGCGTCGGCGATTTCCTGGTCGTTGATCGCATCGGTGTCGGCGGCTTCGGCAAGGTCTACCTGGCCTTTCAATCACCGCTATTGCGCTTAAAAGGGGCGCTCAAGCTCATCGATGTGGCCACCAATAACCCCGAATTCTCGCGGGCCCTCCTTGAGAAATTTCAAAGTGAAGCCGAGGTCTTGGCGCACCTGACCCACCCCAATATCGTGCGCTTATTAAAATACGGCATCCACGCCAAACGGCCCTATCTGGTCATGGAATACGTCGACGGACGCCGCACTCTCCGCGACGAAATCCATACCCGTACCGTCGACGACAGGGGGTTTTCGGCCGATGAAATCCTCGACGTCTTCAATCAGGTCCTCAACGGACTGGGAGCCGCCCACGAAGAGAGTATTATTCACCGGGACATCAAACCGGAGAATATCATGCTCCAATCGGTGGTAGGCAATCCTCACCACGTGCGCCTTTTGGACTTCGGGTTGGCGAAATTCGTCGAGCATCGCACGGACACGCGGTGGCATCTGGGATCGCCGAATTATATGGCCCCCGAACAGATCTCGCGAAAAAACCTCGGCCCCTGGACCGACCTATACGCCGTGACCGTGATGCTCTTTGAATTGCTGACCGGTCGGCGGCCATTTCCCGGCTCCACGGACGAGCAAGTACTTATCTACAAGGTCAAAGACGACTTCGATCCCATCTCGCAGATCGCCGACCTGGACTTTCCGAAGCCCACATTAAAGCTGCTGACCGACGGATTGGCCCGGGATCCCGAGAAGCGATTTCGCGATGTGGAGTCGCTGCGAGCTCAGTTGGAGCCAGCAGTCGAAGCCGTGGCCGACCGACTGGGCCCGACGGGCAAAAAGCTCAGCGCCAAGACCGCCCAACTGGGCTCCGACGATATCATCGAGGTGTTGGAGTCCGGCGACGAGCCACCATCCGATGAATTGGAAAAGACCCGCCGGGCATCGAGCGATACCGCCGTCATTGCCGAAGCTAAAGAGGCCGCCGGCGAAACGGCCGTCGCCACAGAGGCCGTCAAAGTACCAGATAACGATGAGCAAAATGACGATGAGCAGCCGGCGGTCCAGGACAAAAGTGACGCTGCAGCGGAGAGCAATAAAGCACCGAAAGCCGAGCCGACACCGTCGACGCAGGATTCGCCCCCCGAAGACGAGAAGGAACCGCGCTCTCGCCTGCCACTTATCGCCGGTATTTTCGGCATCACCCTCGCCGGACTCATCGCTCTTATCGTCGTCGTCGGCGCCGTCTCTGCACTCGCTCCGGCCTCGCCGGACCACGATGAAGAAGAGTCTTTTGACGACCCCGCCGAAAGTCACGCCTCGGCGGCGCCACCGGCGGCACTGGAAACCGCCGATCCAACGCCCACCGAGGAGACTGCTGCCGCTGCGTCACCGGTCGATGCCGGCTCCGACACTGACGTCGCCGCTGATGTCGATACCGACGTCAACGCCGATGTTGCCGGCGCGGTCGACGACGACCGGCTTATCCTCGATATGGCCCTCGGTAAATTTCACACCTGCATTTTATTGCGCGGTGGCGACGTCCGCTGCTGGGGCGCCAATTTCGACGCCGAGCTGGGCCTCGGCCACCGCCAGCCCATTGGCGATACCGAACCGGCGTCCACGGCCGACTTCGTCAATATCGGCGAACCGGCCATCGCCTTGACCGCCGCCGGCGACCGCCAGGCCTCGTTTACCTGCGCCCTGTTGGAGAGCCGTGATATGCGCTGCTGGGGCAGCAATCACTTTGGCCAACTCGGCCAGGGCACCGACATCGCCCGCATCGGCGAGGACGAACTACCGGCCGATGTCGACGTCATCGATGTCGGTGGACCGGTCAAGAAAATGGCCAGTGGAGCGATGCAATACGCCACCCACGCCTGCGCCCTTCTCGAAGACGGCGACCTGCGCTGCTGGGGCAATAATCGATACGGCCAACTCGGCCTGGGCCACTCCCACCACATCGGGCGCTCCGAGCTCCCGGCCAATGTCAACGCCGTCAATGTCGGTGGCGATATCGCCGACGTGGTGGCCGGAAAATTTCATACCTGCGTATTGCTCGACAGCGGCGACGTGCGCTGCTGGGGGCGAAATAATACCGGCCAGCTCGGCTACGGGCACACGGATCAACTCGGCGATACGGAAAACCCCGCCGACCTCGATCCAGTCGATGTCGGTGGCGCCGTCGAGCAGATCTCTGCCGGCCGCGGACATACCTGTGCTCTACTCGACGAGGGGCGGGCCCGTTGCTGGGGATGGAATGCCTACGGCCAACTCGGCTACGGTCACGACGACAACGTGGGAGCCGACGGCGACGCACCCGCCGACGCCGGCGATATCGATATCGGCAGTCCCGTAGAATATATCTCCGCCGGCGGCCTGCATACCTGCGCACTGCTCGAAGACGGCCGTGTGCGCTGCTGGGGCGACAACCGCTTCGGTCAATTGGGCTATGGCCACCGGCGCACCATCGGCATCGACGACGTCCCCGCCGACGCCACCGACGTCTATATCGGCGGCCGCGCCGTAGCTCTCGAGGCCGCCAATTATCACACCTGCGTGATCTTAGAAGACGACTCCCTTCGCTGCTGGGGATTCAATAATTTCGGCCAACTCGGCTTTGGCCATACCGAGACCATCGGCGATACCGAAGCCCCGGCCTCCGCCGGTCCGGTCCCCGCCTTCGAAGTCAGCGAATAATCCCTCGCTCTACCGAGTCAATCGATAGGTCTCGCGAACCTTATCCAGATCGGCCTCGAAGGGAACCTCCAGATCTTCGAGCAAGCCCGTCGACAGATCATAGGCCCAGCCGTAAACCCGGGGCGCCCCTCGCTCCAGATAATTGCGCTGCACCACTGCCGTCTTGATCACATTTTGGCATTGCTCGCGCACATTGAGCTGAACCAGCCGATTTTCCCGCTCCTGGTCGTCCTCGATGGCATCCAACTCCTCCTGGTGGAGCCGATATACATCGCGAATCTCGCGCAGCCACCCGTTGAGAATTCCCAGGTCCCGCGGCTGCAGCGCGGCTTTAATTCCACCACATCCGTAGTGACCGCAGACGACGATATGGTCGACCTTCAGATGGTCCACCGCATAGTGAAGCGTCGACAGGCCATTAAAATCGGTATTCACCACCAGATTGGCCACATTTCGGTGCACGAATACCTCCCCGGGGTCGACGCCCATGATGGTATTTGCCGGCACCCTACTGTCGGAGCAGCCGATAAATAAAAAGTCGGGATGCTGTTCTGTAGACAATTTCTCGAAAAAACCGGGGTCTTTAGTGGTACATTCGCGAACCCACTCACGGTTTCGCTCAAACACACTCTCGTAGATATCGCTTTTCGTCATTTAGGGCCTCTTCGCTGTCTGGAATTTGAGACTCGCCCCAACCTAATAAAGA
>SKQC01000081.1 GCA_007119175.1 Myxococcales bacterium
ACGGACAATTCGATATATTATCTGGCCACCCCGACCGGCTTCCGAACGGGAGCTGATTAGAATACCTGCAAAGAGAGTTGATGATGACTGCTGACGAGCGTTCGCGGCCCCGTCCCGGGTCTTCCACTGATGGTCCACCGTCGCGGGGGGCTGAACGATATGCTCCGGGCAGAGACGACGGAATGAGTATCCTCGTCAAGGTCCTATTGGTCTTAGGGGCCCTCGGCGGGCTGAGTGTGCTGGTCTGTGCCGGCGGGGCGTTTTATGTCTACTCCCAATTTCAATTCGACATCGAAGAAGATCCCGATAAGGCGGTCGCCATTACGGCCGAAATCGCCGATATCGATATTGCCGAGGGCTTTGAGCCGCAGGGGGCGGTGGTCACGGATATGGTGTTTATGCAGATGAAACTCGTCGACTACGAGTACGCCGATACAGATTCCTGGATGTTAATTGCCGAGTTGGACTCGCCGATGGGCAGCCAGCGGGAATTGGAGCGTGAGCTTCGCCAGTCGCTGGAAGACGAAGGCTGGGCCGATGACGAATTGCGGGTGGTGTCGACGGAAAATAGAGATTTTGAAATCCGCGATTCCACAGCGACCTTTCAATTTGCCCACGCCAAAGATCGCCAGAGCGGCGAGCCCTTTCGCCAGGTCTCGGGATCTTTTCCGGCCCGGGATCGGGGCGTGGCGTTTTTGACGCTTGCCGTCGAGGAAGCGAATTATGACGAAGATGGGATCATCGCCATGATCGAATCCATACGCTGAGGTTCTTTAACAGGCACCTTGCTGGCATTCACCATCACAGCAAAACTGGCCGCCTCCGTTGCATGCGCCGTCGTTCTCGCATTCGCAGACGCCGGCATTGCAGCTTTCGTTGTCTTCACAATCGTCATCGCTGCAGCAATCCTCGTTGCATTCGCAGGTGCCCGCGTCGGTGCAGGTCTGGGTGCTGTCGTCACATCCGGGCCCGCATTCACCTTCGCAGCCGTCGGGACCGCATTCTTTTCCATCGCAATCGGGGATGCAGACGCATTGATTGTCCTGGCATTCATCGGGGGAGTCACATCCGGGCTCGCATTCGCCGCCGCAACCGTCGTCACCGCAATCTTTGTCCGTGCAATCTGGGGTGCAGCAATTGCCGTCAAAACATACGTCGCCGCCGTTGCAACTCTCACCGTCACTGACGGGGGCGGCGGTGCACGTTATTCCATCGCACTCATTGACGGTGCAGGGGTTTCCATCGTCGCATTGAGCGTTTCCTCCGGCTGGCTCCTCGACGCATTGATCCTCGTGACAGGTCATCACACTGCATTCATTTCCACTATCGCCACAGGGCTGACACGCCACCCTATTGACGCGCGTGTCCACGACCTCACTGGTGCAGCTTGTACCGCTACAGGAGTAGACGCGCTGTTCCTGGTCCCGGCAGTTGGTGCAAAATTGCCCTTCGGCATTACAGCAGTCGTAAGGCGAGCCAATATTGTACCAGCCGTTATCAGCGGTGCAGTCTTCACAACTTTCGCACCCGCAGTCGTTGTCCGCGCCGGAGCAGATCGGTGATGAGTCACATTGGCCGCCCGAACATGAGGAGGCCGTGCAGGTGTCGCTGATCTCGCAGGGAGTATCTTCGGGAGCATTTGAAAATTCCTCGTCCGAGACGTCGGGATTACAGACGGCGCACTCGTTATTGGGATCGATATCGCCGACGTCAAAGCAGTCATCACCGATTGTGCAGGGGCAGCCGCAGACGTTGGGAATGCCAACCTCTTCGTCGCCACAGGTCTCGTCGTTTGGACAGCCGCCACAGTTGACGATGCCAAATTCTCCCCAGTCCTCGCAGATCTCTTGAGCCTCGATTTCCCCACAGGCGACGCCGCCGAGTTCGCAAATTTCCTCGTCGGTGGCATCCGGGTTGAGCTCGGGGCACTCACAGAGATTGTCCGCACAACTCAAGGGTGACTCACAGCCCAGCGAATCGACGGAGCTGCAGTCGACGGTTCGCTCGTCGCCGCAGATGTCTTCCTCGGTCACCATGCCACATTCGGCATTTGCGCCCTCACAAAACGCTAATTCTCCCTCGAATTCGCAGGGGTCGACGTCGGTGTCGCCTTCCACATCGGCGTCGGGGTCGGGCTCGGCATCGGGCTCGGCATCGCCGCCGACATCGAGATCGCCGCCGGTGACCACGCAGTAGCCGTCGATGCACTCCGCTCCGGTCGGACAACCTTCGTCGGGCGAGCACTGGGCATCGTCCAGACCGCTCTCGGCACTGCATCCAACGAGCAGCGCGAACGCTCCGATAAGAGCGATGCTGAGCAGATACGATAGGGGCGTTTGTCGAAGATCGAGTTTGGGCAAGGCAGCCAAGCGGTCCTCCTTGAGCGGCACAGCAAGTGCTTCTTAGAAAGCGTTTAAATGTAGATCAATTTTTACTGGAAAGATCGGGGCAAGTACAGCTCTGGGGGTTGAGCGGGTTGCTATTGGTCAGGTCGCGGTTCGTGCACACGATCGAAGGCATGGATTTTATAACATAAACCCGGATTATTTATGACACGCCTACTGTGGCTCATCAGCGCCAAAATCCCTTTATCTCGCTCCTTGACGATGCGCTGCATCGCCTGCGGGGCTCGATTTCGGGCTTTGGACGCTGATTTTGCCTCGTGACGACGTCTCATGAATAATCCGGGATAAAGGGAGATATTTATGCAGAATTCGACCAAATTCGCCATGGCAGTGCTCGGCGCCGGCCTGGCGCTCGGCATTCGACGACGATTCCGCAGACGAGATATTCGCGGCCAGACGGCACTCATAACCGGCTCATCGCGGGGGCTGGGGTATTTGATGGCCCGAGAATACGCTCGTCGTGGGTGTCGAGTGGTCATATGCGCCCGGGACGAACAGGAGCTCGACATCGCCCGGGCCCGGCTCATTGACGAAGGCGCCGAGGTGTTGTCAGTGGTCTGTGACGTCTCCGATGAGCAGCAGGTCGAGGTCCTCATCGACGCGGCGACCCGACATTTCGGACAGATCGATATTCTGGTCAATAACGCGGGGATCATTCAGGTCGGGCCGATCGAAAGCCAGACCCCGCAGGATTTTGAGGACGCGCTGGGTGTCATCTTCTACGGGACGCTATATCCAATCTTGTCCGTCTTGCCCCAGATGATGGAGCGCGGCGACGGTCGTATCGTCAATATCACCTCCGTCGGCGCCCGGCTCAGTTTCCCCCACCTGCTGCCCTATAATTGTGCGAAATACGCCACCCGGGGGTTGTCCCAGGGATTGCGCGCGGAGCTGAAGCGATTTGGCATCTCCGTGACCACCGTCGTTCCCGGCCTGATGCGGACGGGCTCTTTTGCCAACGCATTATTCAAAGGGCGTCGCGAGGGCGAGTTGGCCTGGTTTTCCCTGGGCTCGAGTATGCCACTGGTTTCGATGAATGCTCGGCGGGCTGCCCGGCGCATCGTCGAGGCGTCGAGAAGGCGCAGATCGGAGTATGTCGTGGGCGCCCCGGCGAAGATCGCCGCTGCGTTTGCCGGGCGATTTCCCGGTTTTACTGCCGATCTTCTGGGGGCGGTCAACAACCTATTTCTTCCCGCCGCAGAGGGGAGCCAGGGGGAAGTGCTGACCGGAAAAGCTGTGCGCAATCAATTCGACGGACCGCTGTCGCGCCTTGTCGATATGGGCACCACTCTGGGGCGTCGGGCAGGTCACCGTCTTAATCAATAACCGTCCCGCCCGCCCGAACGGGCGGCGGCGCAGCCAGGGAGGTCAATCGCGCCGAAACGACACCCCGGCGGCCACTGACCAGCCGGAGGCGGAATTTCTGGCGTAGGGCGTCATATAGGCGTCGGCTTCCAGGGCCACCAGGTCGTTGAGCGGGAAGAATATCGACGAGCCCACAGTGACGTAGGACTCGTCGAAGGGCTCTCGGCTCAACGGGATGATCGCCGACGAAAATAGTCCAATATCCAGGGTTTCGGCGACCGTATAGCCGGCGGTCGCAAAGGTGACCATAGAGTCGGAGTAGTCCGGCGGGGGCAGAGGGTTTTCGCGCACCGTGCGGCTGGTGCGGTGGCGATAGCCGGCGTCGATATAAAAATATAGTGGGAGCTGTGTGAGGCCGCGTCCCGCCGACAACCAGAGCGTCAGATCGACCTGTTGATCGCCGCGGGCCGGGGCAAAGGGCGGGTCGGGAAGCCCGTAAAGCGGCAGTTTGGCCTCGAAGCGAATCGACGTCGGGGTCCCCACATCGATGGGAGATGCCTGCGCCGAGAGCAGGGCATCCTGAAATCCCACGTCGGAGACGCTCGCCTGCCCGTCACTCGCCCGGGCGTAGGCCATCGGCAGATAGGTCTGCAAATGCACATCGTCAAAGACGCCGACCTCTGCATATAAAAAACTGGTGGTGCTAAAATAGGAAATATCGTCGACCAGTACACCGTCGCCGCGGCGGTGGCTTGATGCCTGATAAACGCTCTGGCCGACCTTGGCGTAGTACTGACCGGCGCTCTTGGTCCATGGACTGGCCTCGACAGTTGATGACGAGACCATGACCAATATGGCGGAGGCAAGACCGATGCACAGGCACGCACGATAGCTCATGGTGTTTTAACGAGGGGGACGAAAGAAGTCTTAGGAGTCAGATTGGCTGACTGAAGTGATAGCGAAGCGATTGAGAAACAGCAATTAGCCCGGATTTTTCGTAGACTGCGACGGCCGGGCAAAATTTGTTAGCCTCCCGGCAGACGCTGGCTTTAAGATTTGCTCAGCGAGGAAACCACACCTGATTTTTGGAGACGTTTGATGAAGATGAAGTTACTCACTCTGTTCGCTCTTCTGGTATTTGCCCTTGCCTGTGGCGACGATGACGAGGAGAGCGAATTTGCCGACCTCGACCTCGGCGGAGACGCCGTCTCCGGTGCCCTCAATGGCGAGGATTGGACGTTCGTAGAGGGCGAAACCAACGCCTTTTTATCGGAAGACGACAGCTATTATGTCGAATTATATCCCGCCTCCATCGAGCCCTGTGGCACCAGCGGCGGGGGCACGCCGTTCGTGACGTTTCAAGCTCCTCACGAGCCCGGTGAATACGAGGAACATATCGGCCTTAGTTACGATGAGGGCACGGACACTGATGAGGCTCATTTTGGCTCGCCGGGTACAGTGACCGTCGATGAGGTAACGGATACCGCCGTCTACGGTCAGATCGATTTTGATTATGACGAAGATCACGTGCTCAGTGGCCATTTCGGCGCCCATATTTGTCCGGATTGAAGCCGGGGCCGGGATTTAGACCACCATTTGTGCGAGGGCTGTCGTGCTGCGCTTAAAAGGCAAATTACTTGTCTACACGTTCAAGGCAATCCTGACCTTGATCGTCGTCCTTGTGCCGCTGCTGGGCGTGTGGTTTTCGTCGTCATTGACCGCCTATTGGAACGGCCCGATCTGGTTGGCTCTGCTGAGCGGGCTATTCTTTTTTCCCGGCCTGCCCCTGTTGTGGGATTGGTGGGCGACGGTGCGGTGGAAGCGCAAGCAGCAAGAAGAGGGGGAGGTAGAACTCGACCCGAAGGCGGCGGTGGTCGCGGAGCAACGCAAGAGTCGGGGGCGGATTCTGGTCTTCTGGGATCGGCTCATCCTGCGAACTCTGGTGGTCAACCTGGCGCTTCTGGTCACGCTGGGGTGGCTATTTCCCGACGAGGGGTTTACCGCACTTTCGGCGCGCGGTGATTGGATGCTCGACAATGTCGACGGGGAGTGGTCGGAGCCGGTCAGCGATGCGCTATTCGCCACCGCCGGGGCCGTGGAATTTCTGTATTATATGGCCCATGAAAATCCCTACGAGCAATACGCCGATGACGATACGGTGGCTCCCGAAATCGAGGACCGAGGTGATTTAAGGGACCGCTCCGGCGACGTCGACGACGAGCCCGACAGTGACGATCCCGACGCCGAACGGCCAGCGATGTCGTGGCCGCCGCCCGATGATCTACATCCTGTGGTCGCCGAGATGCCGGAGTCGGCGGAGACCAGCATTCAGTCTGTTGCCGCTTATATTGCCGAGCGCGAGGATGACCCCTTTTATCGAGTCAAAGCGCTCTTTGATTATGTGGCCGATCGCCTCACCTATGATGTCGCCGTTTTGGAGGCATTAGAACAGGGGAGGCACGACTATCCACCGCAGGATGCGGAGGCGGTCTTCGAGGCCGGCACGGCCGTATGTGCCGGCTATGCACGCCTTCTGGTGGAGCTCGGAAGGGAGACCGGCGACGAAATCGTATATGTCACCGGTGTATCGCGCGAGCAGGACGGCAGTATCAGCGGCCTGGGTCATGCCTGGAACGCCGCTCGCATCGAAGGTCAGTGGTATTTGATGGATCCCACCTGGGGCTCCGGAAGCGTCGATTCCGACGAGGGATTTAAGGCGCGATATAATCCGACCTACCTCTTTACGCCGCCGAGAATCTTCATCAATACTCACTACCCCGACGATGAGGGATGGCAGCTTCTCGAAGAGCCATTATCCCGCGGTGAATTCGTGCGCCAGCCGCAATTGCGGCCCACATTTTTTGCCAATGGCATGGAGTTGATCGAGCCCACTCGCTCGCAGACCTCGGTGGGTTCGGAGGCCCGAATTGTGCTCGGCAATCCAAAGGGCCGGTATATCCGCGGGTTTCTCGCACCGCTCAGAGGTGGCGAGGGCGAGGAGTGCGATGTGTCGAGGGGCGATGAGACAGTCGTCCGCTGTCCGATTCCGGCCTCCGGGCGCTACCAGGTGATGCTATTTGGCGGAAGCCAGCGCTACGGAACGATGCCCATGTGGGGAAAAATTGAGGTGCAGGGCGGGTGAGGTGTTTCGTTTAGTCGATTGCGCGCGGATGAGGCTCGGAGGCTGGGCGTCGAAGATCTCGGTCGAGAACTTCGAGTAGCAGTCGGTTGAAGCGCTTCGGGTCGGCGACCTGAGGTGAGTGTCCGGAGCCGGCGAGAAAATGCAGTTGCGAGTCCGGAATTTCGCGGTGAAAGCGGTGAGCGTGGTCGAGGGGGATTAAGGTATCCTCGGTGCCCCAGATGATATCCGTGGGAACGCGTAAGTCCTGTAGTCGATCGGCGACGTCGGGATGTTCGTCGGCGACTTCCAGAGCGCGGGCGATAGGACTCTGCTGGGACTCGCGGACCATGGCGTCCAGCAAAAACCCGGGAACCCTCGGCGGGTCATGGCCGAAGACGGCATCCATGACGGCTCGGGCATCGTCTCGGGTCTGGGGAAGCAATAGGTTGCGGTCGTACTCAAAGGGAAGACCGGCACTATTGACCAGGACCAATCGCCGCACTTTTTCGGGGAAAGCGAGGGCGAATAATGTGGAGAGCCATCCGCCGAGGGAGTTGCCGACTAAAATCAGTGGCTGCTCGTCGGTAGCCAGGTCGATCAACGCTGTAAATAATTCGAATGCCGAGTCGTGACTCCAGTCCATGTCGTGAAGCTGGCAGTCACCATGGCCCGGCAAATCGACGACCACCACGTCGTGCTCGCGCAGGCTGCTCACCGTCTTAAACCAATTGCCGGCGTGGCCGCCGAGTCCGTGGACCAGCACTACGGTCGCCGTCGACGGGGCATCTTTTTCCGGGCTGCGAAAAAAGGAAAATTGGCCCTCCGGGCACTGCACTTTGTGCTGCTGAAGTCCGGCGCGGCCAAGGGTGCGGCGGGCATACCATTTCACCAGCCGAACCGGGTGGCGGACCAGGGCTACGCTCAGGCCCACGCCGACACCGAGGCCCAGAATGCCGAGTCCGGCGAAGAATAAGGTGCGTCTTTTCGTCTTATCGTCCATGGGCGCAAATATAGGTACCGAAACGCCGACGGTCGAGCGTAGAGCTTAGGGCATGTCTGAAAACCGCTTCGGTCGCAGTTGGCGGCTGATTTTCACGCCATTTTCGTCGAAAATACTCGATATAGCGCTGCTAAACCTGCGTTTTTCGATCAAAAATGGCGCCAAAATCATCTCGCCCCTGCTCGGTTAGCAGTTCTCAGACACGCCCTACGACAAAAATCGGCCGGACCCGTCGCCCGGATAGTCGCGGCGATTGGCTTCGGGGTGGGCAAAGCCGTTTAAGAAGAGTCGGCGAGCTATCGAGCCCTGGTTGGGGCCGCTGGAGTGGATGGTATAGGGACCGAAGAGGGCCACGCTGCCGGGCTCCATGGTCACTGATTGAGCGCGGTCGGTGTCGATTTTGTGGGTCGGCAACTCACCGGTATCCGGGTCGGTCGGAATATGGCCGTCGGTGTGGCTACCCGGAATAAAGCGAAGCGGCCCGTTGGTCTCGGTCATGGGATCGATGGCCGTCGCCGTCTCTACGAAACTGCCCCGGACGCCGGCATCGCTCCACAACTCGGTGCCGTAGCGGCGGTGACGGCTGTCCTGATGCCACTGAAATACCACGCCGTCGCCGGGATATTTAAAATGAGCCTGGTTGATCAGTTGCTGAACCCGATTGGTCTCGAGCAATTGCTTTGCCATCGATACCAGGCGCTGATCACCGCCGAATTTCAAGAGCACCGGCTCGCAGGCGCCGCACCACACGACGCGGTGGATCACATCACCGGAGACCACGAATTGCGAGCCCTCGATCATGGCCGCCTCCTCGATCGCTCTGGCTCGACGCGTCAGGCCCTCAAAGCCTCGCTTTATCTCCTCGATCTCGCCCTCCGAGAAGACCTCGGGCACCACCAGGTAGCCCTGGCCGTCGAATTGCTGCACCTGGGCGTTCGTCAGCGGAGCCGGAGAAGACATGGTATGCCTCATCGAAATTGGGAGAATTCAGTCTCATTATTTTAAACGCACGACGGCGTTGAATTCTTTCAAAAACCCCCGAGCGGACGAGCCGACTCGGAGCTACGTCTATTTTAGGAAACTAAGATTTTGGGGTTGCCATTATGGTCATTTGGGGGCGGGCGAACGCGCATGAAGGGCGATAGCCATTCCGCACTACCCACCACACTCCCAGACGCACTCCCCCAAAATCTTAGTGCGCCGCAGTTCAGGCGCCCCAAAATAGACGACGGTCTGAATTTCTCCTGACCGCCGGAGGCATCCTCGAATCGCCCCCGAGCGTCGGGGGCATTTGCGAACTGCCCCCGAGCGCACGAGTCGACTCGGAGCTGCGTATATTTTAGGAAACTAAGATTTTGGGGTTGCCATTATGGTCGTTTGGGGGCGGGCGAACGCGCATGAAGGGTCAGCGTCACTCAGAAGCGCCCGTCAGCCACTCCCTCAATTTCTCGGCAATGGGGGCGATGATGAGATAAATACTGGGGACGACGAAGAGCGTCAGCGCCATCGACACCAACAAGCCGCCGACGACGGCGATCGCCAGCGGTCGCATGATCTCGGCACCTTCGCCGAGTCCGATCGCCAGGGGCAGCATGCCGCAGACCGTGGTGAGAGTGGTCATCAAAATCGGCCGAAAGCGGATTCGTCCCGCCTCCAGAGCGGCCTCCATGGGAGATAAACCGCGCTTTTGTCGGCCCAATTCGATATATTCGACGAGCAAGATGGCGTTGTTGACGACGATTCCCACCAGCAAAATTACACCCAATAATACGGGGGCGCTAAGAGTCGTTTCGGTCAGCCACAACAGGCCGATGACGCCGATAAGTGCCAGCGGAGCGGCCGTGAGAATGACCAGGGGGTTGGCCAGCCTTTCGTATTGGACGGCGAGGACGACGAAGACCAGAAATAAAGCCAGCAATGTGACGCTGAATAAGATCCGGTTCGTCTCCTCGATGACTTCCTGTTCACCGCCGAAGATGACGCTGTATTCGTCGGGCATATCGAAGGCGTCGAGCCGCTCGTGGATGGCGTCGTTCACTGTGCCAAGATCGGTGACTTCAGTGTTGATTTCTCCGCCGATACGCAGGATTCGCACCTGATTTTCGCGCTCGATATGGGCAGGTCCCTCGCCGAGTTCGAAGGAAGCGATGTCGCCGAGTCGGATCGATTCGCCGGCGCTTCGAAAGAGGATTAAATTGCTCAGGTCTTCGGTGTGTCGGACCTCGTCGCGAGGCAGCATCAGGCGGATATCGTATTCGGTGATTCCCGTGCTGTACTGGGTGGGCACCGAGCCGTGGACGGCGCGGCGGACGGCGTCGCCCACGGCGCTGACGTTGAGGCCGAGGTCGGCGGCCCGGTCGCGATCGACATCGACATTTAACAGGGGACTTCGCGAATCGCGGGCCACGTCGACATCGCTGAGTCCGGGGATATCGTCGAGCTCCAGCAATAACTCGCGGCCGATTCGGTCGAGCCCCTCGATATCGTCGCCGATAATCCCAAATGATACCGCCGAGCCGTCAGTGGTGGTCCGAATACCCGGGATGCTCGGCGGCCTTGCCGAGGTTCGCGCCCCGGGGATCTCCAGGTCGTCGAGACGTTCCTCCATCTGCTGAACCCATTCCCCGGCGCTCATCTCCGAGCGCTCGGTGGCCGGCGTCAACTGGATGCTATATCGCACGGTGCCGGGCCGCTCATTGAGGATTCCCCCGCCCAGGTGACCGCCGACGAGGCCGAAATAATTGTCGACATGCGGCATTTTGGCGATCTCGTCCTCTACGACCATGGCCCGCTCGTAGGTCACCTCCGGGGGCGCTCCCGGGGGAAGGCCGAGAAATACGGAGACATTTCCATCGTCGACCTGGGGCAAAAATTCATTGCCCAGATCGTCGACGAGCTCCAATGAGGCTACCAGTCCGGCGACGGCGGCGATGACGACGAGCCATTTCCAGGCAAAGACTCGGCTGGCCACGGCCAGATAAATCCCTCGCGCGGTGTCGATGACGGCGTCGATGCCGCGCATTACGAAGGAGCGCGAAAATCCACTCTCGAAGCGGATTTTTGCCAGCACGGCGGCCAGCATGGGCACCAGGGTCAGCGCGGCGGCCAAAGAGGCGACGATGGCAAAGGAGATGGTGATGATCAGCTCCCGAAAGACCATCGCCGCCAGTCCGGTGATGAGCAAAAATGGCGTCACTGCCGCCAGGTTGGTCATCGTCGAGGCGATGACGGCGCTCATCACCTCTTTTGAGCCGTCGAAAGCGGCGTCATCGTGGCTCTTTTCGTACTCCCCGCGGTGGCGGTCGATATTTTCGAGCATGACGATGGCGTTATCGAGCAGCAATCCCACGCCCAGTGCCAGCCCGCCGAGGCTCATGATATTCAAGGTCAGTCCGCTCAGTCCCATCATGGCGAAAGTGGCGAGGATGGCGATGGGGATCGACAGGCCGATGACGAAGGCTTTTCGCAGGCTCCCCAAAAAGAAGAGCACTACCAGCATGGCCAATAGGCCGCCCAAAAAAGCAGCCGTCGAGACGGCACGGATGGAGCTGTTGATAAAAAACGACTGGTCTGTGGTGACCTCGTAATCGATATCGTCGGGGATAAAGCCGGTGCGCTCCAGGCGGGCGAGCTCCGATTTGACGCCGTCGATGACGCGGATGGTGTTGGCATCCGGCAATTTGGTGACTGACATACGGGTGGCGGCCTCGCCGTCGAGGCGCACGAAAATCCGCTGGTCCTGGTGGGTATCGCGGACCTCGGCAAGTTCGCCCAGAGCGACGACCTCATCGCTGTCCGGGATGGGCATGACCAGCCACTCGATCTCGTCGACCGACCGGAAACGTCCATCGGTCTTCGCCATGACGTCGAAGGTCTCGGAGGTGACCTGACCGGCGGCGATATCGACGTTTTCAGCGGCTAATTTCTCTTCGATATCGCTGAGAGCGATGCCGTAGGAGTCGAGCAATTCCTGATCGAGGATGATCTGAATTTCCCGGATCTGACCGCCGGAGACCTCCACGCCGCCGACGCCTTGAGTGGCCTGAATCTGCGGGGAGAGCTCGTTTTCCAGCCAGTCGCGCACCTCGAGCGGGCTGCGCGTCGACGAGGTGAACCCGGCCTCGTAGACCGGATCCTGGGAGGGATCGAATTTATAGAGTCGCGGCGGCTCGATATCCGATGGAAGCTGGGTGCGCGCCAATTCCAGATTTCTGGCCGCGTCCTGCAGGGCCAGATCGATATTGGTGCCGTATTCGAAGATGAGATTGACGTTGGTCCGGCCCTCGGAGGCTCGGCTCTCGATGCTGACCAGGTTTTCCGTGGCCGCCAGGTTGGACTCCAGCACCCGGGTGACCTGCTGCTCCATGACCTCCGGGGCGGTGCCCGGATAATTTACGGTGGCCCGGATCTGCGGATAGTTGATCGTGGGCAAAAGATCGACGGCCAGTCGATCGAGGAAAAACAGGCCCAGAACGATGACCACCGAGGCCAGCGCGAGGGTGCCCACGGGATGGCGAATGGCCGTCCCCGTAATGCCGCCGCGGGTGTCCACGTCGGCAAAAGGATCGTCGCGATGGTTGGAGTCGCTCACCGGACCTCCACCCATTCACTGACGTGCACGCGAGTATCTTCTCGGAGGTTGGTGGGATTGGTGCCGACGATGACGTCGCCGGCCTCTAATCCGTCGACGACCTCGGTGAGGTTTCGCCGGGCCACCCCGGTGGTGACCGAGCGCTGAACGAGGTGATCGTCTTCAATGACGTAGACGAAGCGGTCATCCGGCGACGAGGCAAGGAGGGCGGCGTCGGGAATCGCCAGAGCTTCGTCGCGGCGGTCGACGGGCAATGATAGGCGCGCCAAAAATCCCGGCTGGACCACCATATCGTCGGGGAGCTCGTCGATGGCCACCTCCACGGTGACCCGGCGGCTGTCGGCGTCAGCCGTGGGAAAGACGCGGCGAATCGATCCATCGAGAGGTCGCAGGGGATAGGCGTCGACCATGATCTGCACGGGTTGATCGCGGTCGAGATGGACCACGTCGCGCTCCGAGAGGCGAACGGGCACGACCAGCGTCGACAGATCGGCGAGATCGACGATGGGCTCGTCGGCAGATACGTAGCCACCGGGATCGACGTGGCGCTCGGTAACAACGGCGTCTTTCGGCGCCCGTACCTGGGATAACTCGATGCGGGTCTCCCACAGCTCGACCTCGCTTTCGGCGATCTCCAATTCGCTGGACAGATCGTCGACCTCGGCCTGGCGGATGGCCTCCCGGTCGACGAGTGGTTTTTTGCGCTCATATTGACGCCGGAATTTGGTGGCTTCCGCCTGGGCACGGCGAAGTTCGGCGCGCAACTCGGCAAGCTCGGAGGTGGCGAGAATATCGCCGGCGCGGACCGAGTCGCCCTCTTCGACGTTCAACGTGGTCAACACTCCACCGATCTGGCTTTTTAGCCGGATTCGCTCCACCGCTTCGATGGTCCCCGAGGTACGGGCGGTTTTCGAGAGATCTAAAGGCTCCAATTTGTAGCCCGCCACCGGCGTGGAGCTCTCGTCGGCGTCATCGTCGCTCGCCGGCCCCGGGCTTCCTTCGGCGCTGCATGCGGCGACGAAAAGTGCCGCCCCAATAAAGGCGAGCAATCTATTTCGCGTTCCGAAAGTCATCTTATCGCCCTCGAATATGCCGATATGTTGCTGTGTGGAAGTGCAGTTGGAGTAGGAACAACATGCTGATCGGGCAGTAGTCTTCCATATTTGGCGATGTCATGGAATGAGCGCTGGGTTCGGATCGTCACTATCGGCCGGCAATGCCAGCGAGGACCTACGTCTATTTAAGGAAACTAAGATTTTAGGGGTGCCCTCTTGGTCATAGGGGGCAATATTGCGTAATCCAGCAT
>SKQC01000441.1 GCA_007119175.1 Myxococcales bacterium
CTGCATCTATTTCAGGGCGCCTGAACTACGGCTTAGTTAAGATTTTTGGGGTGCCCTGTTGATCATGACGCCAACATCGCACCCCCATAACCTCAGCCGCTCTCCCCCTAAATCTTAGTTGAGCCGTCGTTCAGGCGTCCCATAATACACGACGGTCAAAATTCCTCCCGACCGCCGGTCGCTATTATTCATCCATCGCCCCATACGGCCTCGAGAAATCCGGCCCGGCCGGAGCCGACGTAATAACTCTGATAGTGATCGGGATTTTTCTCGTAGTATTTCTGGTGGTATTCCTCGGCGATCCAAAACGTGGAGGCATCGACGATCTGGGTGACGATCGGATCGTCGAAGGGCCCGGTGGATTCAAGCTCGTCGCGCGACTTTTCTGCGGCCTGGAATTGGGCGTCGTCGTGAGCAAATACGTAGGTGCGATAGTGGGGGCCGCGATCGGCGAATTGACCGCCATCGTCGGTGGGGTCGATGCTGCGCCAGAAGACGTGGAGCAACTCCTCATAGGAGATCTCCTCGGGATCGAAGCGGATCTCTACCGCCTCGACGTGATCGGTGGCCCCGGAGGCCACCTCTTCATAGACCGGCTCCTCCATCTCGCCGCCCGTATAGCCGACCACCGTGGACTCCACGCCGTCGAGGTCATCGAAGGGCGGCTGCATGCACCAGAAACAGCCTCCGGCGAAGGTGGCGACCGCCAGATCGGGTTCGGCGCCGGCCGTCGACTCCGCGACCTCTCCCGACCCCGACGACTGGCAGCCGACGGCAAAGATCAAAGCTGCGAAAAGCAGGAATAATTGACGCGACATCTTGGCTCCTTTGAGCGGCGACAAGCCGTTGCATTGGGCGACGACCGGCCACGATACAGCCTTCACCGCCGCGGAGCCAGCCAGCAGATCGAAGCCTGGCCCGACAGCGCTCGGCGTCCATCCCTTGACACTGCTGAAATGGGCGTGCTAGTCGGGCCACGGTTTTGCCCCTCTCCCGCGTGCAGGAGACTCCGGTCCCTGTCGGGCGGGCCAATCCCCTACACGGAGTGCGAAGAACACGATCATGACTCTCGGGACGACAATTGCGACTCTGGCGCCAATCTTGGCCGTCGCCATCGATATCGACGGGACGCTGCTGGTGCAAATGACGGCGTTTTTATTCACGCTTTTCATGCTCCACTTTTTGCTCTTTAAGCCCTATTTAAAGACCCGTGAGGCCCGCGAGGAGAGCGTCGGCGGCTCCGAGGAAGAGGCCGTGGAGATGACGGCTCAGGCGAACGTATTGGAGGGCAAATACGACACAAAGATCCGCAAAGCCCGTCGCGATGCACAGGAAGTTCGCGAATCACTGCGCAAGCAGGGGCTCGCCGAGCACGAGGATATCCATCGCGAAGTCCGCGAGGAGATTGCCGAGAAACTCGCCGAGGAACGGGCAGCGGTTGCCCAGCGAGTGGAGACGGCGCGCGAGGAGATCGAAACCCGCGCCGAAGGCCTCGCCGAAGCCATGGTCGACCGGTTGATTCCGGAGCAGGGATGAAGAATTGTCAGGTTCGAAGGACTGAGGCGCAGATGATACCAACGGCACGACATACCACGACGGCCAAGCGAATCGGACGCCCGGCTGCGTTCGCCCTCTTCGCATTGGGATTGACGCTCCTTTCGGGCTGCGCGGCCTTTGAGCCCGCCGCCTTTCCCTGGGTCGAATTCTTCGTCGGATTGGTCAACTTCGGCATCTTTGCCTGGGTGATCATCAAATTCGGCGGCCCCCTTATCCAGGAGTATTTCGCCGATCGGCGCGAGACCTTTCTGCGCGAGATGAACGCCGCTCAGGAGGCCCGCCAGGAGGCGGAAGCCAAACTTGAGGAGTACAACGCAAAGCTGGAAGCGCTCGAACAGGAGCGTCAGGCGTTGCTCGACGAATATCACGCCCGGGGCGAGCGCGAAAAACAGCGCATCATCGAGGCCGCAAAAGACTCCGTGGAAAAAATGCGCGTCGACGCCGAGGCGACGATCGACCAGGAGGTCAAAAAGGCAGTGGCCATCCTGGAAGAGCAGGCCGTGGACCTCGCCGTAGAGATGGCCCGAAAAAAAGCGGTCGACTCCCTCGACGCCGATCGCCAGCAGAAGTTGTTTCAGCGCTATATCGCCGATCTCGAGGGATCGAAGTCAGCGCTTAATTGAGGAGTAGTAATGGCAAATACACCGGTGGCGCGACGCTATGCTCAGGCTCTCTACGAATTGGGCGTCGAAAAAGACGAGCTCCAATCCCTGGGTGAGGCCCTCCAGCAGATGAAGCAGCTCTTTGAGCAATGCCCGGAGATGCGCAACATACTGCTCAATCCGGCCATTAAGCTAAAGGAGCGCCGCCAGGTCATTGACGCTGTGGTCGACCACGGATCGTGGCCGACATTATTTCGCAATTTCGTGCTCCTTTTGCTCGACAAAGATCGCCTGGTTCATATCGGCGATATCGCGCAGGCATACGCCAACCAGATGGATGACCATCTGGGACGGGCCCGGGCCCGTGTGACCAGCGCCGTCGAGTTGAAGGACGGCGAACTCGATACATTGCGAGCCCGACTGGGCAAATTGACAGGAAAAGACGTGGTCGTCACCACCGAGGTCGACGATGCGTTAATCGGTGGTCTCATCGCCCGCGTGGGCGGCACCATTTACGACGGTTCAGTGCGCACCCACTTACAGCGGATGCGCGAAGCGATTCTCAAGGAAGTTTGATAACGACTCATCGAGGGTAACCGCTTTGTTTGTTGCTGCGTTGATTGCGCGGGCGAAAAACAAGGCGGGCCCCGGAGCCGAAAGGAAAGGGCGAAGATGGACATCAATATCGAAGAGATCAGCTCCATCATCAAAGATCAGATCGACAACTACGACGAGCGCGTCGAAGTCAGCGAGACGGGGACTGTGATCTCCGTCGGCGACGGGATCGCGCGGGTCCACGGTCTGGAATCGGCGATGGCCGGAGAGCTTTTGGAATTTCCCGGCGATGTATTCGGGATGGTGCTAAACCTCGAGGAGAGCAACGTCGGTGTCGCCCTTCTGGGCGACGACCGCGGCATCGTCGAGGGCGACGAAGTGCGCCGAACGGAGCGCATCGTCGACGTCCCCGTCGGCCCCGGCCTCGAGGGACGCGTCGTCAACGCCCTCGGCCAGCCCATCGATGGCAAAGGCCCCATCGAATCCGATGAGCGCCGGCGAGTCGAGGTCAAGGCGCCGGGGATTATTCCCCGTCAGAGCGTCCACGAGCCGCTTCAGACGGGCCTGAAAGCCATTGACTCCATGGTCCCCATCGGGCGAGGCCAGCGCGAGCTGATCATCGGCGACCGCCAGACCGGTAAGACGGCGGTGGCCATCGACACCATCATCAACCAGAAAAATACCGACGTAAAATGCGTCTACGTCGCCATCGGCCAAAAAGAATCCACTGTGGCTCAGGTGGTCGAAAAGCTCGAAAAGCACGGGGCCATGGAGTATACCACGGTGGTCAGTGCATCGGCCGCCAAGCCCGCACCGCTTCAGTTTACGGCCCCCTACTCCGGGGTCACGATGGCCGAGTATTACCGCGATAACGGACAGCACGCCCTGATCGTATATGACGATCTATCCAAGCAGGCCGTCGCCTACCGCCAGTTGTCGCTTCTGCTTCGCCGCCCGCCGGGGCGCGAGGCCTATCCGGGTGATGTCTTTTACGTCCACAGCCGGCTTTTGGAACGAGCCGCCAAGATGAGCGACGAGGAAGGCGGTGGAAGTCTGACCGCCCTGCCGATTATCGAGACTCAGGCCGGCGACGTCTCCGCCTATATCCCGACGAACGTCATCTCTATTACGGACGGCCAGATCTTTTTGGAGACCGACCTGTTCAACGCCGGTATTC
>SKQC01000047.1 GCA_007119175.1 Myxococcales bacterium
CTTGAATAGGCGACGTCCATCTCCTCAAGATTGACCGATGCACGGGCCACTTCCTGTGAGCCAAATTCGTCGAGAGCATGCCTTTCGCCCACACCTGTGAAAAAGGGTTGGGAGCTGACCTGTGGATGAATTGCGGAGCGAATCTGATCGTGAGCGAAGGTGGCGAGAAGCGAGAAGAGCACGAGCAATGTGATGACGCGGTAGACGTGAACCGCCTTTCGCCACCACCCGTCGGGGAGAGCGCGAAGCAAGGCCAGGGAGGCGATGAGATGAATCCAGGTCCACATCGGCGCTCCGTCCTGGCCGTGGGTCAACAACAGGGCGCCGATGGCCACCGGCGCCCAGCGCCAGCCCAAAAGCTTTCCAATCGCCAATGCCACCATGAGCAGAAAAAAGAAGTCCCACAACGTCCAGGAGTCGACGATTCCCGCTCCCCGGACGCTGTCGACGCCGCTGGCGGAGACGAGCGACCAGCCGGGAGGTAGATTGACGGTGGTCGACAACTCGCGCACGTCGTGGTCCCAGCCGACGGCGGGCATCGTCGTCGATGCGGAGTCGAGGCGCAGGTCGGCGACCACATTGAGTGTGGCGTCGCGCAATTCAACGCCGCTCAGGCCGGTCTGCGGGTTTTTCGTAATCAACATATCCTCGTCGTCATCCCCGACCACAGCTACCCCGGAGACGCGCCCCAACTCGGCAGGACCGGCGTAGTCGAGACGCCAGTCGCGCTGAATGGTGCCGCTCAGGATATCGCGGGCGGTCAGTCCGTCACCTTCGACGTCGAACCACAACTCGCGCCGCAGTTGAACGGCGTTGGGCGAGGGCGTCGCTCCCCGTCGCGTCACGTCCAGGTTCAACACATCGCCGGGCTCGCCCTGATAGGTCGTATGGCCGTGCCAGTCGCCGGGCAACGAGGTGCGCGCCGGATCGACGGAGCGCAAACCGGTGAGTTCTACCGTGCGGATCCGGTCGTCGGGAATCCACACCCAGACCTCCTGTGCGTCGAAAAAATCGACGCCTGGATCGGGGATGGCCAATTCAGTGAGATCGTCGGTGACAACGGCCTCTGCGACCACTTCGTGGGTCCCCGGACGGGCATAGACCGAGAGCGTGTGATCGCCGTCGACCTCCACCGGAAGTGGGCTGTCGATGGCCGTGGGGCGGCTTCCCTCGACGAAGATCTCGCCCAAATTGATCTCCCGGGCCACTCCCGAGACGTTGAGTTCAACTCGGGTGGTGATGCGCAGCGGAGATCCGTCCTCGATTTGCCGGTAGATGGAGGCCCGGACGCGGTCGGCGGCATCCTCGTCGTCGATGTCGTCTTGCTTCTCCAGCCACAGGCGGCCATTGGCATCGAGGCGCGGACGATCAAAGGGAGCGCCGCCGATCTCCAATGTCACATGGCCCACTTCGGCGGGGGCCGGCAGAAATTGAGGAAGCGAATTCCACTGGAACTCGCCGCTGATTCGATGCGCTCCGGCTTCCAGGGCGATCGCGGGCTGCTCATCTGCCTCTTTGACCACCGCCGGTCGACCGTCGACCTGGACCTGCTGGGGCCACAACTCGTCGCTTCCCGGCAACTCGACGTCGCCGCGGCGCGCCATCCACACCTGCATCGAAAAGCGGGCGCCGTCGCCGTCGGCCTCCACCTGCAGGGTCCCGGGCCACGCACAGGCGCGGTGCTGGCTTCGCTGACCGTATTGGGGGCAGTCCAGGTCGGGAGAATCGACCATCACCCAGTCCACCCAGGGGCTGAGCACGTCGGGGATCGGCACCTCGTCGGCCTCGGCATCGGCGGGCAAAACGACGGCGAAGGCCAGCGTGGCGGCGAAGAATAGGAGAAAGGACCAGCGAGATGAGTAGTTCATCGCATCAACTCAATCTTAAGTCTTATCGAATTGGATGTAGTCGACGAAAACTGTCCCGCCGGCTTCGCGAGAAGTCAAGAGGGGGCAGAGCACGGCTACTGGTATCCCGTGGACACTGAGTTATTGTTATCATCGTGAAGTGAACCGTTGAGAAACGATTGGAGTTGAAGATGGAGCGCAGAGTCCTGATCGCCCAGATCATCGCGTTGGTGTTGATTGCATTGATCGTCGGCGCCATCGCAGCGCTGATCTTGGGACGATTCGAGTTGGTGGGATTGCTCTCCGTGCTGGTTCTGGCGCTGTGTCTGGGGCTCAACGCGCTGCTCTTTTATCGAGGCCGTGGCCGAGATGCTCCGCTCCGTCAGCAAATCGCGGTGAACCTATTGGTCGCAGCCTCCGCGCTCTGCGTAGGGCTATATCTCGTCGTTCCGATGATCGTCGGCTACGGACTGGTGGCCGGATTGGTACTCGGCGCCTGGATCACCTCCAAAATCTACCCCGAGATCTTCGATTACCGCGTCGACCCTTTCGACCCGAGCCTCGAGGTCGATCATAGCGGTGTGCGCACCGCCGACGGGCGCGGTTGGGAGGGCGAGGTTCGGTGGGACGATCTTATCGAGGTAGATATCAGGACCACATCAGACGGCCCTTTTACGGAGGATATGTTTTATATTCTGCGAGGCACTGATGATAGTGCAGCCGTCGTTCCAAACGCCTTTGGCGACGAGATTTTACCCTGGCTACAGCGTCTTCCCGATTTCAACAACGGAGCGATCATCGCGGCATCGACCTGTATCACGGACGAAACCTTTGACGCCTGGCGCGGAGAGCCCGGCGAGGGCAGTGTGGTTGCCGAGGAGGGACCGGTAGCTGACTCCTCGTAGGCGTGCCGACGGTGGCCATATGGCGTCCCGGTATTAAGATCGTAGTGGCGTGAATCACTCGATGAGACCAATCAATCGAGTTGATTTGGCCTGTCTCTGTGACAGCCGGTCGGGAAACCTGCCGGTCGAGACGAGGCGAAGCAGAAAATTAAAAAACCTGCCGCGGGGGAGCTTCAATTGGGCAGCCAACACAAGATAGCGACGTTTATCAGTTGGGATGGTCCGGACCAGAATTATCTGGAATCACTTTTTATGCCCATCTTCAGCAAGGCTGCCGAGGGGGACATTGGCTTCTCGGTGCTGCAATTCGGCTGGGGACAGGGCTTCGGAGGTGATTCGACAGCCAGGTTCGCCGCCCAACTCGGGCTCGGCTACGAGGCGCACACCGTCTATCGCAGACCGCTACATCTCGCCACGCTTGCCATGATCGGAATCGGCGCTGCTCGAATCGTCGGCCACGCCCGCCACCATGGCACGGAGGTGCTGATTCCACGGTCGATTATTCCGGCGGCCATGACGTTATTGGCGAGGCGCTACCTGCCGGATGCCCGAATCGTTTATGACAGCGATGGGTTTGTGGCCGACGAGCGGGTGGAATTCGGCGACTGGGACGGCCAGGGGATGACCTATCGCGCCTTTCGGGGAGTGGAGGCGCTGATCTGCCGCGCCGCCGACTCCGTGATGACCCGCAGTACCCACGGAGCTCATATTTTGAAGCAACGCATTGGCCCCCATCTCGAGGAAAAAGATGTCTATATCGTCCCCAACGGAAAGGAGCCCTCGGACTTTCATCCGGGAACGGCGAGCAGCCGATTACGCGTCCGAGAGCAACTGGGCGTCGACGACAATGCTCCGCTGCTGATCTATGTCGGGTCGCTTGGCGAGCGCTATTTGCCGGAGCAAATCCTGCGCTTTTATGCCGAGGTTCGCCGCCGGCGCCCTGACAGTCATCTGGTAATGCTTACGGGCCATCAAGATCTTGCTCGTAAAGCCGCTGAAAACGCGGGTGTTTCCGCCGATCATCTGACCATTCGGCGCGTGAAACCAGATGCCGTGCCCCGCTATCTGGCGACTGCCGATCTCGGGATTTCTTTTCGTCGCGCAACCTTTTCGCAGCGCTGTGTTTCACCGATCAAA
>SKQC01000440.1 GCA_007119175.1 Myxococcales bacterium
ATGGGCGAACCTCCTATCATTTCCACGACGACCGGCTGGTGGTCAAAACGGGGACCATCGCCACTCGAAATACCATCGATCTGCCGTACCGAAACGTCACCCAGGTGGTGCTTCGCCTTCCTTTTGTCGAGCGGCGCTTTTTTTCCACGGGCCATCTGGCGGTTCACGCCGCCGGAAGTGCCCAGGGCGTCGCTCAGCTAAAATCCGTCGACAATCCACGCGAGCTCTATGACCGGATCGCCGACCGGCTCCGGGATAACGGCTTTTCGCTGCAGCGAGAAAAGAGGCTTCAGCGCGAAAAACCGCATTGGATTGGCACTCTTTTAGATACCTCGGGGATGGCGCTGGCCGGGCTCATCGCCCTGGTCACCATCGGAATGAGCGTCGGTGGAGCGGTGATCGACATGCTCGATCTGGCCAATTTCTACGAGCTTTTCGATGTCTTGATGGGGGCCATTGAGCCCGACGATGCCGACGATCCCGACGAGGCGGCCCTCGCTCTTCGCGGCACTCTGGGGCTCGCGATCTTAGCGATGTTGGCGGGGACGGCGGGCCTTGCGAAATTGGCGATCCACTTCGTCGATCTCAACCGCCGCACCTATACGCTGTGGGACGACGTCGTCGACTACGAAGACGGGTTTTTGACGGAGACCTACAAATTTATCCCCATCGAAAACCTGGCGGATACGGCCACAGAGGAGCCATTTTTAAAGCGCCTATTCGGCATGGCAGACGTCAATCTCAGTCCTCATGGATCGGCGTCGGGAATTCGATTTCCATCGATGCCACAGGCGGCGCAATTTCGGCGTCATTTAGACCGGCTTATCGAGTCCACCGAGGGTCGATCTGCCGAGGCACCGGCGCCGACTGGTGAGCTCAACGGCGACGACGACCAGAGCGCAGATGTGGAGCGCAGCCCACTGGTCTCCGGCGCCAGCCGACGACTGCCCGATGTCGACGCCCCGGCGCTGGAATTTGAGCCGTATCTATTGCGCCGGGCTATCTCCGGGGTGTGGAATGCCCTGAAATTGCCGACATTGATCGCCGTCGTGGCGCTTATCGGCTACGCCGTGGTGATGATTACGGGATTCGATCTGGCTCATCTCGACTTGCCCGTCGAGGAGCTGTCGATGGACTTCGCCATTTACGGACTGGGCAGTCTGGCCGGCGTGCTGATCGTATACCAACTGGCGAAGGCCATCTTTTATTGCTGGACCACCAACTACCGCGTCGGGCGCCGAAAGGTGACCTGGGAGCGCGATTTTATCTCCCGCGATGAATTCGAATTTACGAATGACAAGATCTCGAGCGTCACCGTGGAGCGCGATGTCGTCGACCGCCTGATGGGGACGGCGACACTCAGTTTTCGCTCCATCGGCAACGCCACGCCTCTGGTCTTCGAGGATATTCGCCGGGCCGACAAAAGGCTCGACGAAATCCGGCGTCGACTCGGCATTTTCAGCACCGACGACGACGCGCTGGCCGTGCACCGCCCGCGGGTCAATATCCTGGACTTTTTGTGGGCTCGCCTCTTTTCGACGCTCTTTATGCTGGCGCTGGCCGGCGGCGCCGTCTACGCCACGACCTATTGGCCCGACGCATCGTATGCCGCCATCTTCTTCGCCGCCGTGCCGATACTGGTCTTTATTCGCGACCTCTTTTACTACCCTCGTTGTCGGGTCCAGCTCTTCGACGATCACCTCTGTGTGCGGCGTGGGATCTTTTTCGTCGAGGAAGACCACGTTCCCTACGATCAGATTCGAAGTATCGCCACCACCCGCTATCCGGGTCGGCGCCGCGGAGTCATTCAGATCATTCCCGCCAGCATGCACCGGGTGCCCCTTAGCTACGTCGACGACCTGGAAGACTTGCACGCCACGCTCGACGATCACCTCTACGACCATCCGATGCGCCCGGTGCGCCAGCCCGCCGAACTCGATTGCGGCGAGGTATCGCGGCGCCAGCCGATGGCCCGAAACGGCGTCGCCCTGCTCTCAATCTGGACCCTGCTTTTAGCCCTGATTACTGTCGTGCCGGTGCTGCTTTTATATCTTCGCGCCCGGCGCACACTTATCGTCGTCGAAGAGGCCCGACTTCGCCGGCAGCACGGCCTATTATACCGCACCACTCAGACCGTTCTGGCCAATCGGATCGACCAGATCTTGATTCGTCAGGGCCCGACCCACACCATTTTTCGAAATAGCCTCGTCAATATCCTCACCGTCGGCAGCTCCCTTCCCGAGCTGCGACTCGGCCCGGTCGCAGACGGCCAGACGCTTTATGACGAGATCGAAACCCGGCTGCCGAAAGGGTGATCCCTCGGGCGCCGGCACTCCCCACCACTGAGACAGTTTAAATCCGCCGATCAGGGCCGCCAGCGATCTTGAAGATCGACAGAACTCGAGAGTTGCTCATTGAGGATATTGGTCAGCTCTCGCTGATGTTCACAATCGAGGGCGTTATCGGGCTCAACCGTGCAGACGCGAATATGGGTGGTCTTCGGCGTGGGGCGGAAAATACCGGAGAGCGCCCCCATGGTCTGCTGACGGGTATAGACCAGGACCAACGTGTCTTCGTCGTGCCAGTGGGTAAACTCTGCTTGCCGGGTATGACCCTCGACGCCACAACCAAGTGAAGAGGCGAGCAGCAGCACAGTGAGCATAGCGGCGAGAAGTGAAATAAGCCGTCGTTTACTGAAGACTTTCATCGATACTCCTCCGTCTTCAGCACCCTGGTCTGCTTGCAGTTGGTTTCTTCCATTGCACCGCCAGCATCGCTCAGAGTGCAGATCTCGATGGCCAATCCCTGATCGAGATAAGCCGTGCCGGCCCGGGACTGATCACCGGGTAGATAGATATATTTTATGCTCTGGTCGCCCACGACCTGATAGCCGGTCACGAAGCTATGCTCTGCCGGTGTGGCCGTGGTGCAGGAGGCGAGCAAAATCGCTGCGGCGGCCGCCCACAAAAGCGCGCTAAACCTGGTCGATACATTCCTCATTGCGCCTCCACTTCTCTATTTGGCTGGCCCGGCGTTTCGTCGTCGGCGTCGCAATCGGCCTCGCCGACCGTCGTTGACGGTTTTGAGATCACGCCGAATTCATAATGCATCTCGGGAGCACAAATTCGCCCCTGGTACCAGTCGTAATCACAGATGCGATCACAGCTCACGCCCTCACCACTGCGGTGGCATTTCCAGAAGGTCATGCCCAATTCGCCGAATTCGCCAACGGCGCTAAATTGACCGCTATGATGTTGGTCCAGGCTCCGGTTGGTGGCCTGGGTCTGGCTACATGCCGAGAGAAATATCGCGGCGATCATGGTGGTCGCCAACATTGTCAAAATCGCCCGTTTCATCGGTACTCCGTATCGACGCGATGGCAATTTTCCAGACTCCCGTCGATGACCTGGCATTCGACGATGCCGCGCAGATACTCATCATTGGCTCGTTCCTCGTCGAAGACGAATTGGATCGTATCTGCCGAAGAGTCGACGGCCCGGACCTGACTGGCCTCGGGAGTGGAGCAACCGACGATGACGACGAGCAGCAATAGCAACGTCGCCAGACTCGCCGGTCGATAAGATGATAAGCGGTGCATAAGTGAAACTCGCAAAATATTGGGATATGCGTAAGCCAGAAGCTGCTTTTCTTCGTTATAACCGGTGGTGGTTTAATGTGAAACCATCGCAGGAGTGACTAAAGAGCCTTGTAAGCGTTCAGTGGGGTGACGAAGTCATGTGCCAAAGCGTCCTGAAAGGGTCGGGCTGACGGCCCGAAATGCGGCCAGGCTGGCCGCGGACCCCGGGGGTTGAACGCTTACATAAACGTGTTGTGAACTGAGTATGTGATGCGGAAGGGTAACCCGGGCTAATGTTCGGGCCCCG
>SKQC01000184.1 GCA_007119175.1 Myxococcales bacterium
CAAAAAAAACGCCGCCGCCAGCATCCATAGATTTTGAACCACTGCGAAAAAGGCGATCGCCAGGGCCAACAACAGCAGATTCGAGGCCAAGAAGCGCCGGGCCGTCATCGCATCGGCGATGCGACCGACGAAGGGAAGGCAGCCGGCAGCGAGGAGGGTCATCACCCCATAGAGCGAGGAGACTTCGAGGCGTGATACGTCCAATGCCTCGATGACCTCGTCGACATATAACGAGATGGCAAAGGACTGGCCCGGCGACGACAGCGCACAGGCCAGAAAACACAGTCCGACGATGGCCCAGCCATAATAGCGGGGATTCGGAAATAGGCGCGCCCACCCATCGACGAGACGATCTTTGGGGCGAATCTTCATGGCGGCGCCGAACGTACAGCAAAACCGTCGGCCTTGTCGCCCTCGCCCTGTGGAGTTTGGGCCCCTTTTTTCGCCCGCGACTGGATCCCGTCGAAGGGACCCGGTCATAGGCCTCTTTGTTAAACCCGATCAGAAACGCCAGGGCCGTGCCGAGAAAACCGCTGGCGAAGGTCAGCGCCATTAACAGTTATGGCTCCATCTGGTCGGCGAGCACGACGGAGACATCGACTGCTCGCCGAACGGTATCGAGTCACCTCTCAGGGCTGCACGCAGTCAAGTCCATGAGCTGCGGAAAAACTGGGCTCGACACCGAGGTCATCTTCGAGTTCGACGAACCAGGCCCATTGGTAGGATTCGACGGGCAGGCCCTGCTCATCGAAGTTGAGGGCCGTAAAACGTCCCTGTTGATCGGCGAAAAACATCATCGATGGTTCACCATCGGCGTTGACCAGCCGGAAGATTTTCGTCCAGGTGGTGGAGCCGAGTTCGTGATAGGCCCCGTCTTTTTCAAAGAGGAGCCCCGAGGCCCAGGAGTCGGTGATTTCGGGACCGCAGGGGTCGATGGCGTCGGCTGGAGGGGTACGGGAGAGGGCCTCATTGGCCGCAACCATTGCGGTTCCGTCGGCAAATTCCTGGCGTTGATAGCGCCAGTCATAGGAGCATTCCTCGTCGTCGTCGCAACTCATGGGCGGGTCGGCGCCGAGGTCGGCTTTCAATTTCGCCAGGTCCTCTCGGTCCCCTCCTCGAAGTGGCATCCCGCTGATTTCGATACGGCAATCTGCGGGCATCTCTTCGGTCTGAGCGGCCAGTACGTAGTGGCCTTGGCCCATGAGATCCCACATTGGCGTTGTGTTCTCGACGTCGCACTCTCCCTCCAGGGCAGAAACGACGGTATGGTAATGTCCGTAACTACCGTCGGGGTAGATCGCCGTTGTCCTGGGGAGCATCGGACAGGGGCGGCCCTCTTCTTCGGTGAAGACCCATACCGGCTCGGCGTCGGTCTGAAGGTCCAACTCTCGAGCTTCTTCATCGGTTGGGATCAAAAGACCACTCGTCCAATCAGAGCCGGGAATCGGCCGCCTGAGGAGACGGTGGTAAAAGAGGGGGACGTCTTGATCGAAGCGGACCACCCGAAATGTGAGATCATCGGGGCAGGTCGACGTCCCATCCGGGGCTGGTGGGGTCAGCGTCGGCATCTCTTTCGGATCGGTGCGCGCTTTTTCTGCGGCCAGTTGTGCCAGATCCGAGACCTGGTGTCCTTGCCGGGCGCTTTCTTCGGTAAAGGCTGAAAATTTCTCCTCATATGCAGCTTCTCGGAGCTCATTAAACCGCAGGACAGTGGCGTCCATTTCTTCGAGGGCTTGGATTCCCTGTGGGCCGATCGAATTGTCCCGGATCGACAATTCCTCAAGATTGAGGCCCTCACTCTGTGCCAGGTAGGTCACTCCACGATCGCTGATCGCGTTTTCATCCAGCGTGAGCTCATTGAGGTTTGTGAGATGTTCCGACTCGGCAAGGGCAAGCGCTCCGAGATCGGTGATCTGATTGTGAGCCAGAGCCAGCCTTTTTAACTCGGCGAGTCCCTGGTCTTGAGACAACGCGAGCACCGCCGCATCCCCGAGTTCATTGCCTGTGAGGCTCAGTGTTTCCGGGCCAGCGAAGAGCTCCGAGTGCACCAGATCGACCACGATCTCATTGCCGAGCTTCATATTCGATAGAGCCAGCTCCTCAAGACCCGATGGAAGCTCGATGTCCGCCATCGCAGGAATGACGGATTTGGCGTTGACGAGACTGCTAAGTCTCAACGACTCGAGATTTGTTAGATGCTCGGACTCGAGTAAGATCTGCAGCGCTTCAGGCTCAAACTCAGTCCTGTAAATCGGCATCTTTCGGACTTGAGCCAGGCGGGGCGACGCGGCAATCAGCTCTGCTTCTTTGGCGCTGATTTTGGCCTCTCCGATGCGTAGAATACGGATGTCCTCGATTTCATCGAGGCTTAATGCATAGGCAATCTGGGCCCCGCGAAAATCCCCGAAATTTCGTCTCGTGGTATCCGGGTTTCTCCGGAAAACCTCGTCGACCTCTGCGCGTTCCTCGGCAGCTAATGAGACTGCTTCGAGGCCATTAGCGTCGGCGGAGTTATCATCTTCTTCGGAGCTTTCGGACTGGTCGCTGTCTCCGGAAGCCCTGTCCCCGGCCTGTTCGTCGGGCGTGTCCGGCACGTCGTCGCAGCCCAAGCAGAGGGACATCACAAAGGTCACCACAATCACCCCGATCCATCGGGAACACAGCATTTTTCTCAAAGCGAAGACCATCAGCAGATCCATGTGTGGCTCAGAGTATGAAATCTGGGTGTGCTATTCGTAGCGCACCAGAATTTGCGTGTAGGCGTGACCCTACGACAGAATATCTCCATACGCCATCCCTCAGCACTGCCAGGGTGTGCATCGACGGGGCCTGAGGCCGGTCGGGGTGAATGATGGCCGACGGTCCGTTTTATTTTATGGTCGTATATCTATAGTGTCGTATAACTATAGGATTCTACCAACAAAGTCTGTGCTGCCATGAAATCCATCAGTAAGCGTTCAGCCCCTGGGGCCCGCGGCCAGCTTGGCCGCATTCCGGGCTGCCAGTCCGAACTTTTCCAGGCGTCTCGACGCATGACGTCGTCTCGTAAATCGGTCTAACTCGTCAAGATCTTGGCTTCGAGATCGTCCGCTCAGTCTTGAGCAACTCGTTGGACGAGTCGAGGTTTTTGAGAAGTGGGTTTGCGAACAACCGGAACTCATAGCTCAGCGACTACAAGTGCGAACTCATTTGAAATCGGAGAAAGAAGAGCGCCGGTTTTCCAGGTAAGAGTGGTTTAGTCAAATGAATCGGCGTCGAAATATTGCGGTCGATCTTCGCTGGTCATGTACAGTCCTTCGCCATCGGCGGCGGCCTCGAAATAATGGCGGTAGTCGTCATCGGGAGTGACCCACAGATCCAGGGATTGGATAAAAGCGTTGCCGACACCGGCGCTGGGTTCGTGATACCACACCCGCATTGCGACCTGGTTTCGTTTCGGGGCCCATTCATAGAACGAGTACTGCCCGAATTTCTGGATTTCGCTCCTGTCATCGATCAACTCTTCGATGGCAGTGACCGACTCGGCGGCGGCGAGTTCTTCGGTGCCGAGAATACTTCGAAGTTCGCTGGCTTCTTTCAGGGCCTCCAACAGCGATGCTTCGGTGACAACAGCGGTTAGCGCTGCCTGCTCTCCATCGCGGAGGTCGATCGACTGCCCCCGGACCGAACGAGTTCCCCGTCCACCGGCGGCCTGGGAAAAGCTATGCGTCCGCAGTGAGACCACAGGGCCGATCACCGAGTCGAGCCGATATGACCACTCCCAGTTGTCTCCCAGGCATGTCAGTTGATCCGAAGAGACGCACGGATAGGTGATAATGGGCTCGCCGCGGTGACGAATAGTGACCGACGACAGTTCCAATTCCCAC
>SKQC01000042.1 GCA_007119175.1 Myxococcales bacterium
ACTCAAATAGCACAATCGTCGAGTCCTATTGGGATACGCAAACCAGCAATATCAGCGAGCTTGGCATTGGCTCAGACCAACTCTCCGACAGTGATGTCGAGGGCATCAATACCGGCGATTTTGACAGCCAGGCCCCCTATTTCGATGACTGGGAATTCGAGACCATCTGGACGATCGGAGAGGCACCGGATGGACAGCCGCGCCCTATCTTTGAGTGGCAGGAGTAAACTATGGCGACCAGAGTGCTCATCCAAAAGCCGACTTACCACGTCGATCTCCAGATTCTTCGTCATCACCCACGCTTGCGAGCAAACACGTTTGCCACCAAATATGTTTGCTACCAAATACATTCACCCGCAAACTTCGGAGCTGGCTGCTAATACGCACTCAGGACTGAGGTCGCCCCGCCGCATAAAGCCAGTGCCCATCGCGGCAGGTGAATTGGCTCACCTCCGTAAAGGATGCATCGTTTCCGCGGCGCCGTAGCTTTGCCACGAAGGTGACGGTGGCACTATTTTCTCGGACCTCGGCTGCAACGATGTCGACGCCGACAAAGATTGCCTTTCTGCCGAATCGCCGAATATCGATCCTCCACTGATTTTGGGGCTGCTGCCAGGCGTCGCCATCGGGATCAGTGGTGTCGATAATATAGTCCACCTCCTGTTTGGCGTAGGCCGAGTAGCGAGCGCGCACCAGTGCCTGTGGCGACTCGGGAGTCGCCTCGCCGCGATGGAAGGGAGCACAACATTTGCCGTAGCTAAGATCGCTTCCACAGGGACAAAGAGCGGGGTTATTTCGGCGTCGTCGGGCCATAGAGGTCACCGGAGAGGTTTCGAGGTGAGCAGCAGGGAAAATATTCCAGACGTCATCTCTTCGTGTTTAGCCCCAATGCCGGTAAGTTAAGCGATTGAAAATCGTCCGGCGACCACCAGAGTTACATCAAAGCCTCCAGTACTCACCTTCCCTGTGGGGAAGGTGGCCGCGACCGCGGTCTGGGAGCGGTCGGATGGGGCACCGGCGACCACCAGAGTTACATCAAAGTCTCTGCCGAAACTTCGGTGGCTATCACAAAACACCGGCTGCGCTCAAAACTCATAACTTACTGGCATTCGGGTTAGGCGTGGCTTGGCTATGTTGAATCGTTCCGCGCCCTGCGGGAATCAACGCTACCTGCACAGGCTTATTAGACGTACCTATGAGTCAAGGAATTATGACATTGCCGGGGAGGCTGGAGCAAAATTACATCGCGAAAAGCGAGCTCGCCAGCGGTCCGATGTCGACGGTGGTCCGCGCTGAGGAACGCGGGTCCGGCCGAGTCGTGGCGTTGAAGATCCTCCATGAGCATCTGTCGTGTCATGAGGCGATTCGCCGCCGGCTCCGCAGGGAGCTGGCGGCGACGGGCCGCCTCGATCATCGCTGCATCGTGGCCGTCGAGGAGTTGATCGATGACGACGAGGTCACAGCGCTGGTCATGGAGTTTGTCGACGGGCCGAGCGTGCGGGAACGTGTTCGTCAGTCGGGGCCGATGGATTGGGAGAAGGTAAGACCGCTATTGGCAGAGGTCTTGGACGGTCTGGAGCAGGCTCATCGGCGCGGAATCTGGCATCGCGATCTAAATGCAGATCACGTCTTATTGGGCGCCGATGGCGCAAGGATCATCGGCTTCGGCCTCGCCCGGGTCGAGGAATTGGTGGGCCTGACGATGCACACTCGCGTTCTGGGGGCGTTGGAGGCCATGGCGCCGGAGCGAATCCTCGGGATGAGCTACGACGGGCGCGCCGACCTCTATTCGGTGGGAGCCGTGGCCTTTGAGCTACTGGTGGGCTATCCGCCGGTGGACGGGAGGATGAGCGAGGCATTTGAGATGGCCAATAGCCGCGCTTCGGAGTTCGTCGACATTCCCTCGAATCTGCCGCAACAGGCCCGTTATGTTCTGGAGCGCTCACTCGTCGCCGACCCCGGCGTTCGCTTCGCCTCGGCGGACCAGATGAGGCGTGCTGTGCGAGGTGAATACGACGTCAAGATGTGGCACGGCTGGGCCAGTCGGCAGACGCCTCGGTGCCGCGAATGTCAGACCCCGATTATCGCCGGTGTCAACGACTGTATTGAGTGCGGCCACGAGATTCGTCGCCTCATTCGCCGACCCGGAAACGGCGAGCTGATGATTCGCATCGTCTCTCCCGACAGTGACAATGCCGAGCTGAGTCCGAAGGCCCTACAGCGGTTGATGGAGCTGTTGGCCGACCACGAAGATACGCGAAGATTTGCCGACGGAAGATGGGAGTATCGCCTGCCACCCTACGTGTTGTTGAGCGACCTCAGCGATGATGATGCAGATCGCATCTCATCGATGTTGGACGCCCGAAGTATCCCCCATCAAGTGGTCACGGAGTTGCCGGGCCGACTGGCATCGATATTTGTCAATGACGAGGGAAAGAGCACGACCTTTTTGAAGCTGTCCGGTGGGTTAATTCTATTTTTGATCATCGGCTTCGGCACCGGCTGGGGCATCGGCCAGTCTGTGATGATAACGGCGGCGGCGGCCTTTGGAATTAGCTTATTCATAGCCCAATTGGCGGCCATATCGGTCAAACGTCGCCTCGGTGATACGGGAGATGTTCAGCGGCGGCGAGGCCACGCATTTATGATCCCCACGAAAGAGTTGCAGTCGAGGGCGCATCTATCGCGCCAGTTAGTGCTGCCCGACGGCGCCGAGCAGATCTTGCGCGAATTGGGTGACGGGCCCGTATATCGCGAGCTTCACGAGCTGATTATTCTAGCCACCGATCTGGCAGCCAAGCTCGAAGACGAATCGAAAAAACAACTGACGACGCTCGTGGGCCATCTTTTGGAGGTGGGACAACGGCTTGAAAGAGCCATCCAGTGCGTCGAGGAAACGACGACAGCGGAGTTGATGGAGGAGATCGAAACGCTCCGGATGCAGATAAAATCATCACAAAACCCCGACGAGATGGCTACGCTCATCGAAGCTCATCGCCGGCTTCTCGACGAAATGCAGGCCCATGACCGGACGGCTTTCCAGGTCGATATCCTGCGCGCGGAGTTGTTGTCTGTCCGCGGCGCTCTTCTCGATCTACGTGGTGAGGAGAGGGCGATGAAGACGACGTTGGATACTTCTGATGAGCTTCGCCACGTCCTCGAGGCGGCGGCAGAGGTCGAAGAGTTAGCGCCCAGCGAGGTGACGCAATGAGCCGATATGCTCTGAAAGAAGAACTGGGCCGCGGGGGAATGGCCACCGTATTTCGCGCCGAAGACCGACAGCGGGACTCCGAGATAGCCCTCAAAGTGCTCCACCCCCATCTGTCCAGCGACGAGGCGATGGTCGAGGCGTTTTATCGCGAAGCACAGTTGATAAAACCCCTGGAGATCCCCGGCGTGGTAGACGTCGACGAGCTCACCGAGATCGACGGTCGTCCCGCTATCGCCATGGAATTGCTTGAAGGGAAGACGCTGCGCCAGTGGCTCGCTAGTCGGGACAAGCTCTCCGAGCAGCAAGCCCTGGAGGTGGTGCGACCCGTCTTGGAGGTGTTGAGCCAGGTCCATGATATGGGGATTGTTCACCGCGATATAAAGCCCGGAAATATTCTCCTCGTCGGGTCCGGAGAGCCGAGGCTCATCGACTTTGGAATCGGCCAGACCGAAGAGCTCGTCGGACTCGCCAACGCCGGCCAAATTGGAACTGTCGAATATATGGCGCCGGAGTGCGTCGACGGGCTGGCCATCGATGGCAGAAGCGATCTCTACAGCGTAGCCGTGATGCTCTTTGAGCTCCTCTGTGGACACCTCCCCTACCGCGCCGACTCAGCGCCAGCGGTGATGAAGATGCACCGCAATGCCCAGGTG
>SKQC01000203.1 GCA_007119175.1 Myxococcales bacterium
AGCGAAGAATCCAGCGAAGAATCCAGCGAAGAATCCAGCGAAGAATCCTGCGAAGAATCCAGCGAAGAATCCAGCGAAGAATCCAGCGAAGAATCCAGCGAAGAATCCAGCGAAGAATCCGGCGACCGAAACCAGAGTTGACACGGCGTCCAGCCCTTGAAACGATTGGAGCGTTATACGGAACCAACCCCTCCTTATCGTGTCCGTATCGGACTTTCCCCATGAATCGAGACAACTGGACGGGCGATCAACTCGCCCTGCTAGAAGCGCTTCAAGATCTGGTCGCCGACCGGTTTTCCACTGTCTCGAGACAGTCGGCTGAAGATGTCTTCATGGAGGTCCTCGATGAGTTTCCAGACGAGGAAATAGAGGAATCCTCCAGCGGGTGGACAGGGCGCATCAGTCGGGTTGTGGAACGACCCATGTTTCCCAACTCCACGATCTCCGGGGAATCCTCCGTCGGTGTTCAGACGGCCATCGAAATCTCCGCCGATTCTCCAGATGTCATCGACGGATTGCTCGAACAATTATTGGATGTGGGAGCCGTGGTCGTGCAGCTCGATTCGAAGCCGTCGCTCAACGAATTAGTGCAGATGACGCTTCAATTTCCCGATGCCCACCTGACATTTGATACGGAGGGACGGGTGGTTCACCACGCGGCCGGGGGTACAGCGATCGAGGTCTCGAGTCTGACCCGGGAGGACCGGCTGGCTTTGCAGGCGATTCGTGACGATATGGAGGGGGCCGACCAGTCGATGCTGGCACCGGAGTCAAGCCAGGAGTTGGGCCAACAGCGATCGCCGAAACCGTCGCCGGGAGAGATCTCCGTGGGCGACTCCGTTCTGGAGCCGGGCGCCGTTCCCGTGGTGCAGGAAAACGATGATCCACTTCGTTCGTTCGCACCGTTGACCTCTCGGCGCAGTAAACCGCGGACCACGGCGCGCGGATCGCGTCGCCGGATGGTTCAGACCACGTCGCGCCGCCAGGTTGATCTGCCCGATCCGGATATGCATGTGGCGACCTCATCGCGTCGCGTCGACAAGCAAGCCGGCAAGTCGACGCGCGAGTTTTATGGCCCGCCGCCGTCCTGGCTGGAAGCTTCGGGGGATCCCGATCGCATCGAATCGCTGGTCGACGAACGGGTCTTCGATATTTTGCTCCAGCTATCGAAAAATGGGTTTACCGGGCTTTTGGTTTATTGGCGCGACGACGAGGAATACGAGCAATTGCTCTTCGACAGCGGCTATGTCGTCGAGCGGGCCGCCAAACCACGGATCACCGAAGAAGAGCTGGGACCGATGTTGTTGGCCGCCGACCGGATCACAAAACGCCAACTGGCCATGGCCGCCGCTCACGCCGATGAAATCGGTCTGACCGTCGCCCGCAGTTTGATGGAATTGGGAATTCTCAACCCCGAGGAATTGCGTCATGCCATCGCCGGACGGCTGACCTTTTTGCTCGAGGAATTTTGTACCCATCAAAAGGGTGAGGTGCATATATTTGGATCTCAGGCGTTGCCGGCTGGGTTTTTGCCCCAGCCGCCACTTCGAGTCCACGCGGCCGTAGAGCGGATCATCTACAATCGCCTATTTCGCCGATTGTCGCAGAAATCGACACAGGAGCGAGAAGAGCAGATGGAGGAAGCCCTCGATACCTACCCGGAGATCATCGAGCACGAGCGAGATCGGCTCGAGCGGGCAGTCGTCGGGGATGAGCAAAAGCGGCTCTTGGAAGGAGTGGTCACGGGCCGAAAGCGAATGCGCGAGGTAATGACGGAGAGTGGACTGACCGCATCGGAGACCTTCGGCGTCCTCTTTTCTCTTCACCGAATGGGATTGTTGCGATTCGACCGTTCACTTCACAATACGGTGGTTCGGGAGCGACTGCGCGAAAATATCACCGTTAAATACCTCAGTGTCCACAAGGCCAGCTATTTCGAGGTGCTCAACGTCCATTGGTCGAGTTATTCGGAGGTCATCGAGGACGCCTACGAAAATCTGGTGGGGCAATTCGACCGGGAGCGGATGCCCGATGACCTGGAGGACGACATTCTCGAGAAGGTCGACGAGATCAATGAGCGTGTGGAGGCGGCATATGCGGCGCTGGCAAAGCGTAAAACCCGCCACGCCTACCGGACGCGGATCATGCCGGAATATAAATTAGATCACGCAATTCCCCTGTTTTTAAAACAGGCCGAACTCGCCCAACGGCGCCAGCACTGGGAGGACGCCCGCGACGCCATTCGCCGCGTCCTCGATATCGATCCCGATAACGACGAAGCCATGCGTAGACTTGATCGCGTCGACGGAATCATCGTCGGCGATCTATCGCCCGACCCGTCGGATACGAACCCATAATACGAGTCGGCGGATCACGCACCGACCTACACAGGAGGGAAGATGAAGCGTCTCGAGACGATGAAAGAATTGGTATTTCAAAATGACTCCAAGATTCTGTACTGGGTTTTTGACGGTATCGGCGGGTTGCCGCATCCGGAATCTGGAAAGACGGAACTCGAGACGGCGAATACGCCGGCCTTAGACGCCTTTGCGCGGCGATCCAGTTGCGGTGGGCTCCGGCCTTATGGCGCCGGAATTACGCCGGGTAGCGGGCCGGGACATCTGGCGCTTTTCGGCTATCCGCTCGATGAATTCGACCTGCCCCGCGGCGTTCTGGAGGTCCTGGGCGCCGACGGAGCATATCGCAACGGGGAATGGGTCGGCGCAGTCGATCCTGAGCCGGGTGATCTGGCCATGCGCGGCAATTTCGCCTCCCTCGATACGGTTGACGGCCAGACCGTGGTCGCCGACCGGCGGGCAAGTCGCATCGCCACTGAGGAAAGCCGACGCGTCTGCGAGCAATTGAGTCGCCAGTTGGCTGTCGAGGGCTACGAGCTCTACGTTTTCCCCGGAAAGGAGCACCGCTTTGCGCTGCTGATTCGCGGTCCCGGACTGGCCGGTGGGCTGACCGATTCCGATCCGCAGAAATCGGGCATTCCACCAAATAAAGTGGAGGCTCAGCATCCAGGTGCCGAAAAGGCTGCCAGCCTGGTCAATGATATTATCGCTCAGGCCACCGAGATCTTAGATGGAGAGCCCGCAGCTCATACGACGTTGATGCGCGGCATTGGCTGTGCCCCCGACATTCCTTCGCTACAAGAGCTATACGGCATCCGCGCCGCCGCCATCGCCACCTATCCGATGTATCGCGGCATCGCCCGGCTATTGGGCATGGATATCATCGACGTCGACGGCATGAGTCACGAGGCGGAGGTGAGAGCGCTGGAGGAGAATTTCGACAAATACGATTTCTTTTATCTCCATATAAAAGAAACCGACAGCGTCGCCCACAAGGGAGATTTCGACGCCAAAGTCGAGATCTTCGAGTCCTGTGACCCCCTCTTTGAGCGGGCGACCGAGCTCGACTTCGACGTCATCGCCCTCACCGGAGATCACTGCACACCCTGTGTGCTCGGCGACCATTCCTGGCATCCGATTCCCACCGCGTTGTGGTCAAAAACAGTTCTCAATGGCGGCGTCGAGTCATTCGACGAGCGCCAGGTTCAGCGCGGGACCCTGGGCACGGTGGCATCCCGCGATCTCTTGCCACTGGCGCTGGCGGAAGCGCAGCGATTTAATAAATTCGGCGCCTGAGTGCCACTCTTGAAAATTTCCGGGGGGAAAACTCAGTCGGCAAGTCGGATGGCGGAGACGAAGTTGAGATAGTCTTCGGTCCAGGCATCGAAGTCGGGGTGACCCACGGGGACACGTCCCGAAAAGAGCCACAGATCGTCGCCGTCGGTGGTATAAAAACTAAATACGTGGGCGGCGACTCCATCGGCGAAGTCCGGGTATTCAAAGAGTCGGAAGTAGCCGCTATTTTCTCCGACCTGGAAATGGTCGTCGCGATGTAAAACGACGGCACTATCCTCCCTTCGGACCCGCTCCTCGGCGGTCGTGACGAAGGTGTCGATAAGTGAGCCATAACCCTGCTTGAGTTGGACGACGATGACGCCGTGGCGACCGTGAAAGTCCCACAGATGAGTGCCAGAGTCGGGGTTGCGGCGATCATTTAATACCCACTCGTCGCCCAGGTGGACGAGAAGGTCATGGCCGACGTTGGTCAGCTGCTCCTTTCTGGGCCGTTCAGCCGGTGGCTGTGGTGTCGCCGGCATCTCTCCGGCATTGCCCTGAGAGGTATATTCGGGCTCCTGCGTTTGTTCGCGCTCCTCGACGGGTTCTACCTGCCGTCCGGCCAGTAGATCTCGGATTTCTGGAGCGGGCTCTACCGTATTACGCACGAGGACGCGGTCGGCGGGGCCCTGTAGCTGAGGCGATTGGCGTCGGCTGGAGACGTTGCGCAGTTGCCGCTCCACATATCGATGGGCCTCCCCGGCGCTGACGTCACCTTGACCATCGACCGCCCAGCCGCGCAATGCGCCCAGAAGTAGATAGGAATACGACGGGCGCTCCGCGCCGGGCAGGGGGCCGGCTAACTGGTCTCCCCGGGCCGCAGACAGAATCAGGGCTGACGACGGTGCTTCCCTGGGCGTCGAACTCGGCATGACCGGCTGAGCGCCTTCGATCAGTTGGTCACCGTCGGGTGTCTGACCGCTAAAACAGGTGTCGAGGACGACAACGACGTCGTCGGTCGGTGCTCTTGATAGTTCGTTGATGACCTCGGAGCGGCGCAGACTTCGGCTTTCCAGGCTCGCCAAGGATTGCCGAGCGTCCATTCCCACCAGCAATCCATCGTCTGCATCCGAGCCCGGCGCCCCGTGACCGACGAAAACGAACCACAGCCGTCCATTGGCTGACACCTCGCTGCGCGCCCGCTCGAGATGGGCCTCCAACTCCACGTTGTCGGCGTCCTCGTCGATCAAGGTGTAGACGCGCTCCATCTGGAGGGTATCGCGAAAAAAGTCCTCCCAGTCGTAAGCGCTCTCGCGAGCGCCGGCGACATTGGGGAGAAATGCGTATTTCTCAATTCCCACGACAACGGCGACGTCGTCTGGGCGAGCGCCGAGTCCGTCGAGGCGTGCCCCCACCGGTGGATACTCGGTGGCTCCCGGATTGGCCGGTGCTGATGATAGCGCCCCCGTGGTCTCTTCGTCGGAGTCCGCCGAATCTTGGGCGGGCTGTTGGATTGCGCAGGCGGCCGTGATGAGGAAACAAAAGGCAAGTGCCAACGCTGCGCGGGGAAATGAGGGAGACATTAAAATACCTAATCACGGTGTACAGAAGCGGTCATCGAAACAGTCAATTCACCTCACAATACGTTCCGGACGGCTCGATATTCAATTTTCTGAAGGCAGCGGCACGTATCGATCTAAAAACTCGTAGGTATCTGCCCAGCATTGGCGCGCCCGGCGGCGCCACAAAAAGGCGTGAAAGGCGTGAACCTCGTCCTGATAATAGCGGGCGTCGACGGGGACGCCGAGCTGGGTCAGCGCCATCTCCAACCGTCGCGTATCGTCGAGTAGCGGATCGTCGGTGCCCACGGGAGCAAAGGTCGGGGGGAAGGGTCGGTCTGCCTGGTCGAGATCTTCGAGGACGAGCAGTGGATCGGCGAGGCGCGCCGAGCGTCGGTGGAGGAAAGAGGAGGGCTGTAAATAGTCGCGGTTGACCTCGGCGATGCGGTGATACAGCCACTCCGGGAGGCTTTTTTTGCGCAGAAATCGCTGGGGTTTCGATACCTGGAGGATTCCGCAGGCTAAAATGGCCGCACTGGGAACCTGTTCGGTCTCGAAGACCCGCTGCATCCAGGCCTCGCGAAATTCGACACAGGAGGCCAGGGCGATATTAGCTGCCAGGTTGGCGCCGGCCGACTCGCCGGCGACGATGATATCGTCGGCGGAGCCCCCGTAATCGGCGATATTCTCGCAGACCCAGCGGTAGGCATGGCATGTGTCGACCAGAGCTGCCGGAAAGGGATGACGCGGGGCGAGCCGGTAGTTGATGGTGACCACCAGGTAGCCACGCCTCGCAAAGCCGAGGCTCATCAGCCAGTGGCTCTCCTTTGACATAAAGCGAAAGCCCCCACCGTGGATGTAGAAGACCACCGGGGCGTCGGTACAATCGTCGGGACGGTAAATATCGAGTCGGTGGGCTTTGTGCCCGGAGCGACGATAGGGGATATCGTCGATGCGTTCGACGCCGTGGCGGCGTGGCTTTGCCAACGGGTGCAGCGAGCCGGCCATGGCGCCACCGAAGAAAAAGGCTTCCACGGCTCGTCCGGCCAGCTTTGAGTGCAGCGGTTCACGTTTTGACATGATGGCGCCGATTTCGGGGCAGCTCAGGTGGCCTTGCTCTTTTCTCTCGACGTGCGGACCCCAAAGAGCCGGCGCAAAATCCGCTCGATCGTCTCGAAGAATTGAAGTCGGCGCAGTACGGGATTGAGCCACCCGCAGGTGATGCAATAGTAGGTGTCGTAGGGGGCGGTGTGGTGCACGCTGTGATGTTCACGCCCCAGAATTAGTCCCCAGTCCTGCATCTTTTCCACGCTCGGCGGCGGCTCTTTCATATGAGACCATTTATGAAATTGGTTGGTCATAAATACACCGAGCGTCAATGAGACCGACATAGTCAAGATGAAAAATTGCAGAATCGATGTCGGATCGGTCACGAAGATGATCACGGGCACCATATACAGGGCGAGGACGATACTGTTGTTGCCGTTTACCTCAACCCAGTCATGCTCCACGATATCGCGGGGGGTGACATGGTGGTCTCGAAAAGGCTTGATGAATCCAGCGCCCAAAAAGGGCGTCTCCTCAGTGCCATAGGTATCGCCGAGCCAGTGGACGACGCCCGATGCGAAATCAGCGCCCAGATATCCGAGAAGCGCCGTGACCGGTACCAACCACACTGCGACCTGCCAGCCCATCTCGGCAATTCCCGAAAAGGCCCTTGCCGAAATAATGACCACCAGGGCGAAGAAGCCAAGAATGGCGACGATCTCGAGCGCCCGGTGAAAACGGGAGTACTCGAAGTCTCGATTAAAAAAGGAACGGAGTACGGACAACATATCACTGCCTGGGCAGAAGAAACTCGAGGAGGCTGCTCACCGGGGAATATTTCCCCATTGCTGGCCACCGGGAAGCGGAATAGTTGACGAATTCCGATTCTGTGGCGAGATTGCCAACCTACTAGCCGCGAAAATACGGGAAAGGGCTCATGGAGATCAAGCAACGCGCGAAGTGGGTCGGGGCGAAACTCAAGCCTGTGGGGCAGTTTTTTAAAGCGTCAGTTCGGGAGTGGCTCGATGACAAGGCATTACGTCATGCCGCGGCGCTGGCCTATTATTCCGTCTTTTCGCTGGCCCCGTTGTTGGTCATCGCTATCGCCGGGGCCGGTTTTTTCTTCGGGGAACAGGCCGTTGAGGGCCAGATCGTCGACCAACTCCAGGATTTTGTTGGTGCTGAGCCGGCATTATTTATTGAGAATATGCTGCGCGAGGCCCGGGAAACCGGCCGCGGCCTGGCGCCCACCCTGATCAGCGTGGGCACCATGTTATTTGGGGCGCTGGTCATTTTTTCGGCACTCCAGGATGTGCTCAATATGATCTGGGGCGTGGAGCCCGATCCGGAAATGGGCCTCGGCTATACCATCAGGCGGCGAATTTTGGCCTTCGTGATGGTGCTCTTTTTCGGGATCGCCATGATCGCCACCTTTCTGGCCAGCTTTGCGTTTACCCTCGCCGAAGCCTATTGGGAGGATTGGTTCGGCACGGAGTGGCAGATCTGGGGGTACACCGACCAGGTGGTGTGGTTAGTCTTTTTTACGGTCATTTTCGGCATGATGTACAAGATCTTGCCCGACGTCCGAATGGCCTGGCGCGATGTCTGGGTCGGGGCGTTTATGACGTCCATCTTATTTTCCGTAGGACTCTTTGGCATCAGCACTTATATGGCCTACTCCGGGGTGGGCACGGTATTTGGCGCCGCCGGAACGTTGGCCGTGATTCTGGTCTGGATCTATTATTCGTGGACCATTGTGTTGATGGGCGCTGAGATGACCCAGGTGTGGGCGCGAAAATTCGGAAGAGGGATCAGTCCCGGACCGAATGCCGTGCTCCGGGTAGAGCGCCGAAGGTCGGTGCGCGGAAAGGTCAAAAACGGCGAGATATACGAGGCCGATGCGGACGCCGACGAGTCGGAAAATAGTCGCCGAGGGGACAACGGTGATGAACAAGATGAAGACAAACTAGGACACGGCCACATTGAAGATGATTGATTGAGGCCGAGACGAGGTTGACGCTGTCGAGTGCAGACGGCTGTCGAGATCGTCGTTCAGGACCGGCGTCAACGATTCATAATTATTGTGGCCGTGTCCTAGACGAATAAACCGCCGGCCACTACAGTTTTGTACGTGGATTGATTTCGAAGACAGGATTTCGCGCACTATGCAGTCACATCGCACACATTCGATCGTGGGATTCCTCACGACGCTATTATTTGCGTCGGTGATGTTGCTCCCATGTCTGTGCGGCACGGCCATGGCTCTTGAGGTTGAGTCGGGCGGTGATTCCGATTGCTGTCCTTCCAACGAGGCTCCCGCTGAAAACGAAGACGAAGATCCGGGACCGGACCATGATTGTTGCGACGGCTGTGTCGTCGCCTGCGGTGAAGCTGCCGATATAGACGGCAATCTTGGAGAAGCGGTCTTGTCTTCTACGCAAGAACTCACCGAAATCGACGATTCCTCGTCGTGGTGGACCCCTGATCTGGTCGCCACCCTGTGGCTGATTGACCAGGTTGCGCTTTTCACAGAAGGGAAGCAGCCTCAGCCGGCGAATCTCCCCACCGCACAACGACCGGACCGGTCGGATACCTACCTACAACACTCCACATTTTTGATTTGAGAACGTCGCGCCCGGTGACGGGCGCGCAGTCCAGATCGTGTCTGTCGTTTTGAGACGCGAGTTCGACTGTCGGCGATGAATTCGTCCGGTTCTCAACACGGAGAATGCCTGATTTTTTGTGGGCTGCTCCGAATCAGTATCTGTGGAGGTACGTCATGGCGTCTGTATTGGCGCATCGACGCGGCATCTACCACACCTGCCTTGTCGCCCTGGCGGCGATGACCTTTCCGGCAACTGCCGAAGGAGCGACTTCCGACGCCAGTGCCGAGGTAGGAGAGATCGATGCCCTGGCCCTCGAGAATAATGAGTCAATCCATGCTTTCGACGCCCGCATAAGGCAGGCTCAAAGCGAGGCCGAGTCGTACGAGCGCCAGTGGCCGGAGCCGACCCTGGAGTACATGCTCGATATTAGTGCTCCGTGGACGTCTCATTTTTCGACGGGGCATTCCATTCAGCTTATGCAGGCCATCCCCCGTGGTGGCGCACGCGAGGCTCAGGGGGCGCCGGCGCGTGCAGCCAGCAGGGTGGAGCTGTCGAGGCAGGACGCAGCGACGCTGGAGCTGCTGCGGGATCTGCGCCTCGACATGGTGGCGCTGGCCCGTCTGGCAGCTCGAATCGAGTTGTTGGACGAAGAGCGCCAGCTCATCGAGGACGCCATCGGCGTCGTCGAGCAGATCGCTCCGCTGGGAGAGGCCGATCACGGCGATTTCTTTCAACTCGAATTGGCCCGGGAGACCGTGGTCGACGAATTGGCGCGATTGCGCTCGGAGCGCGAATCGCGGCAGGCGGCGATGGCGGCGCGAATGGGCGTAGATACAGCCCGAGTCGAGCAGATGGCATTTCCCGCCGATGTCCTCGATGAGTGGCTCGTCGAGCTTCCGCCGACAGAAAGGCTCGTGGAATTGGCCAGGGAAAACGAGCCCCTTTTGGCCACCCTCGATGCCGAAGCCTCGGTGGCCGCGGCCCGCGTCGATCTGGTCGACGAGCGCCGACGTCCGATGCCCCGGCTTATGGCCGGCTATTCCAATATGCCGCCGATGTGGGAGATGGACGGACCGCGAAATCAGATGCTGCAATTCGGCATCGCCTTCGAGCTGCCGCTATTTGGTTCCCAATACGATGCCGAGGCATCTCAGTGGCAGGCAGCACAGAAGGCCATCGAGCAAGATAGAACTCAGCAGACAACTGAAATCCGGGGGCGCGTCGAGGAATTGCTCTCCGGTTGGAATACCGACCGGGAGCGGTTGCGGCGCCATGAGCGCGAGTTGGCACCGCTGGCCGCCGATCTCGCCGAGCGGGTGCTGATCGGCATGGAGCTCGGCGAGCGCTCTGCCTCGGAGTATTTGCTCGCCGTGCAGCAGGAGGTGGAGTTGGAGGGGCGGATGATCGAACTCCGCGCCGCACTTCTGGAGCGATTAATGGAAATTCAGAGATTGACCGGGGGAGAAATCGGCGCCGACCAGGCGTGGGCCTATCCAATGGCGCAGGGAGAGACGCGATGAATAAGAAGTGGAAGATGTGGTTGGTCGTATTCGCTGTGGTCATCGTCGCATTCGGCGTTGGCCGGTGGACCGGTAGCGACGCCGAAGCCGATGAGGACGACGAAGCCGGTGTCGTGGCCGAAGAGGACGGCGATGGCACCGAGATGTGGACATGTCCGATGCATCCTCAGATTCAGCAGGATGAATTCGGCACCTGTCCGATCTGCCATATGGATCTGGTGCCGATGGATCAGGCTGATGGAGGCGACGACGACGTGCCGGCAGTACGCCTGTCCGATGGGGCGCGAAAAATGGCGAGGGTGGAGCACGCCACCGTCGAGGTTGGCTCGGTGACCGGCGAGCTCAACGTCTTTGGTCGCGTCGATGTCGACGAGCAGGCCGAAGTCGATATCTCGGCATGGACCGGCGGCCGGATCGAGCGATTATTCGTCAACGCCATCGGCGAGAAGGTCACTCGTGGGCAACTTCTGGCCCGGGTATATAGCCCGGAGTTATTGTCGGCGCAGCGCACATTGCTTCAGGCGCTGAGAAATAAGCAAGACGCCGAAGTAAGCGAGAGCGACCGCCGCCTCCGCGCTGCCACGGCGTCGCTGGAGGCTGCACGCACGGAGCTGCGCCTGCTCGGCATCGATCGCCGACAGATCGACGAGATCGAGGAAAGCGGCGAGGCCCGCGAGACCGTCGACATCTATGCCACGGCGGCGGGCACGATCCGGGCACGCCACGTGACGGAGGGCGACTACGTATCCACAGGCGATCAGATTTTGTCGCTGGCGCCGCTGGATACGGTGTGGGGGCAGCTCGAGATCTACGAACGCGACCTGCGCCGCGTCGACGTGGGAACGCCGGTGGTCGTGGAAGTCCCAGCCCTGGACGGCGAGGAGTTGGAGGGGCGAATTAGCTTTATCTCCCCCGATATTGACGCCACACGCAGGGTCGCACGAGCGAGGGTGGTGCTGTCCAACGAGGATGGAGAGCTACGACCGGGCATGTATCTGCGCGGACGCATCGAAATTGCCGAGGAGGGCGACGATGTGGTCTCCGTGCCGCGCTCGGCAGTGTTGTGGACCGGCGAGCGATCGCTGGTCTACCGCTACGACCGCGATCTCGATCCCTCGGGCTATGTCGCTCAACCCGTGAAATTAGGCCCGCGAATGGGGGAGCGATATGTCATTCGCGAGGGGCTCGACGACGGCGATGAGGTCGCCTCGCGAGGGGCGTTTCGAATCGACTCCGAGCTGCAGATTCGCGGGGGGCCGACCATGATGAGCGCCATGCACGACGAGGGGCTCATGCCGCTGAGCGATGACGAAATCGTCGAAGTCCCGGAGGAGGGCGTCGAATTCGACCCTCCCATCGATCCGGAGCAATTGCCCGACGGGGTCTGGTTTTGCGATATGGGAACCACTCATTGGGCGCAGCCCGAACAGGGCGATGACGAGTGCCCGGTCTGCGGGATGAGGTTGACCGAAAAAGAATACAGCGACGGTGAAGAGCACGACCACGCCGTCGAGGAGCACGATCATGGGGGGCAGCATGACCACTGAAGAGACACCACCGACGGGCTTTATTGCTCGCTTAATCGAGGGCTGTCTCCAGCAGCGATTTATCGTCGTGATGGTGACGCTTCTGGCAGTGGGGTGGGGGCTTTATGTGGCTCCCTTTTCCTGGACAGAGGAATTTGAGCGCGATCCCGTTCCCGTCGACGCGATCCCCGACCTCGGCGAAAACCAGCAGGTCGTCTTTACGTCCTGGCCCGGGCGATCGCCGCAGGACGTCGAAGACCAGATCACCTATCCGCTGACCACCGAGCTATTGGGAATTCCCAAGGTGGAGACGATTCGCAGTTCGAGCATGGACGGATTTTCGTCGATCTACGTGATCTTCGAGGAGGATGCGGAGTATTATTGGACGCGGGCCAGGCTTAACGAAAAGTTGGCCAGCATCAGCGGTGAGGTGCTCCCCGACGGAGTGCAGCCCCAGATGGGGCCCGATGCTACGGCCCTGGGCCAGATCTTCTGGTATACCCTGGAGGGCCGAGACGAGGACGGAAATCGAGTGGGGGGATGGGACCCCGGCGAGTTGCGCACGATCCAGGACTATACGGTCTCGCCGGCGCTCAACAGCGCCGAAGGGGTCAGCGAGGTGGGCTCGATCGGCGGCAAGGTCCAGGAATATCAGGTGGAACTCGACGTCGACGCCATGCGGGGCTTCGACGTCAGCTTAGAGCAGGTGGCCGCCGCGGTGCGGGCGTCAAATGCCGAGGTGGGCGCCCGGACCACAGAGATCAACGGGGCGGAGTATATGATCCGCGGACTGGGCTTCGTCAGCGAGATCGAGGATCTGGAGCAGGCCGTGATACGCAGTGTCGACGGCTCGCCGATCACCGTGGCAGACGTTGCGAGAGTGCAAATGGGCCCCGATCTGCGCCGCGGAACCCTGACCCGCAGCGGCGTCGACTCCACCGGCGGCGTCATCACCGCCCGCTATGGCGCAAATCCCCGCGAGGTCATCGATAATGTCAAAGAGGCCATCGACGAGGTCCAGGTCGGCTTGCCGTCTAAGGAACTCGACGACGGGACGGTCTCTCAGGTGACGATCGTCCCCTTTTACGATCGCACAGAGCTCATCGAGCGGACATTGGGAACGCTGAATACGGCGCTCGCTCAGCAGGTGATGATCACGATTTTGGTGGTGCTTTTATTGATGCTCCATGTGCGCACCTCGCTGCTGGTCTCGGGGCTGTTGCCGCTGGCCGTACTCATGACCTTTGTGGCCATGAAATATACCGGCGTCGACGCCAATGTGCTGGCTCTGGCGGGGATCGCCATCGCCATCGGCACCATGGTCGATATGGGCATTATCATGACCGAGAATATCGCCCAGCACTTAGAGCGAGACGACGGCGGGGGAGAGGAGCGCCTCGCCGTGGTCGCGCGCGGGGCTGCCGAGGTGGCACCGGCGATCATAACGGCCATAGCCACCACTGTGATAAGTTTTTTGCCGGTCTTTATGCTCACCGGACAGGAGGGGCGGCTATTTACGCCGCTGGCCTTTACCAAGACCTACGCTCTTATCGCCAGTTTGTTTATTGCCGTGATTGTGATTCCCGTTGTGGCCTCGAGTTTGATGGGCGAGGTGGTCACAAAACAGCGCTGGAAGCGCGTCGTCGCGGCATTACTCGCCGCAGCGGGGCTTGGTGTGGCGATCTGGGCGAGTGTCCTCATGGGAGGAGCCGTGGTCATCGCGGCGCTG
>SKQC01000321.1 GCA_007119175.1 Myxococcales bacterium
CAACGGCGTGTGGAGCGAGCGCTGGCCGAGGCCCGCCAGATCTCCGACGACCATCCAAGGGCCATGCTCTCGGCAGCCGATGAGCTCGACGATACGAGCGACCAGTTGCAGTCCCGCCTCGCCGGCATTCAACGGCGCATAGATCAACTGGAGCAAGCCCGCGCATTGCACCGCCAATCCCAGCAATTCGGCGCCTTCGACCGCTTCTTCGACGAGGGTGAGCGAGGCCGCACCATCGCCCGCTACGAACAGACCGTGCAGTCCGAGGAGAGTTCAGAGCCGAGCCAGCCCTCCTCGAATTCCGGCACTGACGAAGAGGCATCTGCTCCGTCGGAAAACGGAGTCGATACGGTCGCCGGAGCAGAGTCCGGAGCCGATCCGGAATCGGGAGACGATTTCGTCCCCGTAGACTCGCCTCCCGACGAGTTCGGCGGTGATGAGCACCAGGACTCCACAGAACGCCAGGAACCGGAAACGGAGACCGTGGTCATCGAATCCGAACCCACCGACGACGGGACCTCCTATTTCAGCGACCGCGGCATGGAACGCGATCTGATTCGCCTGCAGCAGGAGCGCGATCAGCTCGAAGAGCAGGCCGAAGAGCTGCGCCAGAAAGCCGACGAGTTGCGGCGCAAAGCCGAAGAATCCTACTGAGTGCTACCACCAGGTCTGGGGAGGGTTGTCTATGCCGGTGGGCGTGCCTATATTGCGCCCGTTGCGCAATTGAACCCAACCATCGGCATGCCCTACACGACCCACGGAGTACTTCATGGCCAATCGCAGCAATCGCAGTGACGAGGAAGAGGAATACTTCCAGCGCGAAGATATCGAAAAAAAGGCCAAGCTGCGCCGCGAGCGCCAGCTCAAGGCGTTGCGCCAGGAAGAACGCGCCAATATTGCCGAAAAGCTCAATACCAGCGAGGAAGTGGCCGCCGAGGCCATGGAGCTGGGCTTTGATGCCGAGACGGCCCGCGTCCTGCCCCTGGTCCCGCTGATTCAGGTCGCCTGGGCCGACGGAAAGGTCACCCGCGCTCAGGCCGACAAGGTCAAGACCAAAGCCAAATCCTTCGGTGTCGAGCCCGAGACCCCGGCCTATCGCTTTTTGAATCTCCTCCTCGACGAGCAGCCCACGGAACTATTTTTCCGGCGGGTCAACAAGGTCATCCGCAGCATCGTCGACGACGATCCCGGCGGCGACATCGATTCCAACGTCCTCGACTGGAGCAAGGCCGTCGCCGAGTCCTCCGGTGGCTTTTTTCGCCTCACCAATCCCATCAGCAAGCGCGAGCAGAGCGTCCTCGAGGAGTTGGCCGCCATCATCGGCGTCGACTAGTGCTGGACTCTGGGAAGTCATAACGAATCACAAGAATCACGAGCACAAGGCACGTGACTCACAGCGGCCAGGCTGGCCGCGGGCCCCAACGGCCTCTCAAAGACCAACAGCGGCCAGCATGGCCGCGAGCCCCGACGTCCTCTCAAAGACCAACAGCGGCCAGGCTGGCGCCGGCCCCAACGTCCTCTCAAAGACTAACAGCGGCCTGGCTGGCCGCGGGCCCTGACGGATAAAAGCGGCCTGGCTGGCCGCGGGCCCCGACGGATATAATCGGCCTGGCTGGCCGCGGGCCCCGACGGATAATAGCGGCCCGGCTGGCCGCGGGCCCCGACGGATAATAGCGGCCTGGCTGGCCGCGGGCCCCGACGGATAATAGCGGCCTGGCTGGCCGCGGGCCCCGACGGATAATAGCGGCCTGGCTGGCCGCGGGCCCTGACTTACCCTCAAAATTGGCCGCTCAGGGCGAAATAGATACGGTCGTTATGCGCCCACAGACCGCCCGGAGACAGCTCGTCCTCCGGGTCTGGCCCCAAAAATAGGTTCAGTCCCACTGTGGTGCGGATCGCCGGGCGCCACTGGCGGGCGATGGAAAATCGGCCGATAAAATCGCCGGGCGAGATAGATGCGATGCCGCCGGCCATCAGCTCCAGATCCCACCACCCGGTAGCCCAGCTCAATGCCTGGGCTACGCCGTAATAGCCTCCCTCAAATAAGAGCAACTCGTCCTCCGTGTCGCCGCCCTCGTCGTCCGATACAAATGCGCGATGCAGTGGTGAATCCGGCGAAAAGGGGTGGAGCCAAAACCCCTCGAGGGTAAGCGCCAGCGGGCGCACCCCGTCGATGAGTCGCTCGTAGGACAGGCCCAGCGCGGAGAAGACCGAGCTCCGTCGGACCGGATCGAAGTCGGTGGTATAAAAGACGCGGCGCGGCGAAAAGGCGACATCGCCGCGCACGCCGATGGGACCGACGTAGCGGGCGAAGTCGGCCACAAACGTCGCTCGCCGGCGGAATTGAGAGCCGAAGATGGTCTCTCCCTCTTCGGCCTTTTCGCTCAAATTCTGGGAGTGCTCGATGGCCTCCGGATTCCGCGTCGCAAAGCCCAGAAAATCGTAGTCCTCAAAGATCTGTCCGTCATCGGCCATCAGCGCCAACAGAGCCTGTAAATCCTCGTCGAGGAACACTTCCGGGGTGCGATCCCAGCCAAAAAAGGCTCCAAATCCCAGGTCGGTACGGGCCACCGTCCCCGTCGCCCGCAGCCCACCGCTGATATTCTTCGGCAGATCCTTCGGGCGCTCCGTGGACTGAAAAAATGGCTGAGCCTCCTGCTGCACACTCGGATGAAGCAATTCCTCGGCAAGGAGCAAGAAGGGAAGTTGTTCGGTCACCACGGGATTTCTGTCGTGAGCCAGCGCCGTATCGCGCCCGAATAAGGTGACCCGATTATTTTCGAAAAACGGCACCACCACGGCGCGCAGTGACCAATCATCGCTTAATCGATAAGCCGCCGTGGCGCTCAAACTGCCGAGCGCCGAGCCGAAGCCGTCGGCCGCCATGGGGTCGCGCATATCGACGGGATCGATGACGTCACCGGGCCGCATAATATCCGTGCTGCCCCAGCTATTTCGCATCTGTCCGAAGGAAAACGACCATGCCTCTCGGCGATGGACCAGATATGCCCGCTCAAGGCGCGGCTCGTACAGCGTGCGCCATTCGTCGAAGTCGCGCCCCGACCCGGCCCAATAATAAAAGCGGCCAGAGAGCACCACTCGTGTGCGCTCCGAGCTATCGTGACGAATGCGCATGCCCAGCCCACCGACGAGCTCCAGGGCGTCCTGCCCGGTGGGGCCGAATCCGGGATCGACCAGGGTTCCCAGCTCGTAGTCGAGCCGCCAGTCGGTGTCGCGAAACCCCGGCGATTCGACCTCGTCGTCCCTCTCCTCAATTTCCCCTACTTCCTCATCTTCGTCGACGACTTCACCGTCTATATCGTCGGTTTCGTCGTCTTCGTCATCGGGCACGGCGCCCGGATTTTCGGGATCGAAGATCGACTCCTGAGCCGTCGCCAGAGAGGCAAATGCCCAGCATATTGCGACGCAAATTGCCGCGACCACCCCGCGATTTATGGACTTCTTCACCGCCCGAACTCTTCGCGATCAAAGAGCGAAGCCGGCAATTCGACCTCCGTATCGAGGTCTTCTATCTCGATCGTCGTATAGCCCCCGGACTCGGCGCGCAGGGTAGCCCGTTCGACATAGGTGACGTCGTCACCGGTGCTCTCCAAACGCTCTGTAAATAGCGTCTTATCCAGGTCTCCGTCGCGGTCGTAGAAGCGAATGCGAAGCGGGATATAGTCGCTTTTGCGCACATAGGCGACGACCCGCTCGTAATCGCTCTGCTCGGGCTGCTTCGGTCGCGCCTCGACGACGTAGACATCGTGATCGCCGATGGTCTCGTCAGCCTGACGCCGGTGAGTCGCGTCGCGCAGA
>SKQC01000085.1 GCA_007119175.1 Myxococcales bacterium
AATTGGCGGTGGCGGAGTGCGATGCGCGACGCAAATCGTGTATGGCCTTTCGGCGGCAAGCGCTGGAAGCGCTAGAACCATTGAATCCACGATTTAATGGCGACCAAGAACATTGCATGCCCCACGTCTTGAATATCGCATTCGAGGGCGTCGACCAGGAGGCGCTGGTCGTGGCCTTCCGAGGTGTCGCGGCCATCTCAAATGGCTCGGCATGTACGACGTCGGAGGAGAAGCGACATAGTCATGTCTTAAAGGCGATGAACGTCCCGGACTGGGTACTCGACGGGGCGGTCAGGTTGTCGTGGTGCCATGAGACCGAAGAGCCGGATTGGGCGAAGGTGGTGGAGAAAGTCGAGTATTTGCGGCGGTGATCGAGGTGATCGGAGATCGAGGCCGGGGGAATGCTCGTCAGGCAGGAGTCGACGGGTTTCGTCGACATAGGGGGCGCCAAGCGCAGGAGCCGTTTTCAAGGATTCAATTTTCGCTTCAAGCTCAACAACGAGGTCAGCGCCAAGACCAGCTATTTGCTCCTCGTAAAACTAGAAACTCTTCGCGAGCGGGCCCCAGAAACAGAACCTTCATCGCTCACGTCCTCTTCTGAGCGGCGTCAAAAACGTCCTGGCTGTCTTTAAAAAAGCTGACCCAGAGAAGCGCAACAGTCAGTAATACAGGGGCTAATTGTGGTGGCCGGGGTGTGAATTCGACAACGTCCGGGTTTTCGTCCGTTGCCGCGGTTCGTCCGTTGCGGATATACCGACCGACCGACAGACGCGCATGAAGCAGTATTTATGGGCTGATGATCGTCTCCCGGTCGGTTTCTTTGGTCGGTTTCTTTGATGGGCTGATGATCGTCTCCCGGTCGGTTTCTTTGGTCGGTTTCTTTGTCCTAAGAGGATGGTCTCCAGTAAGCGTCTGGACTCCCGTGATCGCCCTGCGTCCATTAGGCGCGCAATATCGCCGGCGAGTTCCGGTGTCGGTCGGCCTGTTCCACCTAGCGGTACATGCTATCGGGCCAGTATTGCTCGTTGCGCCCCAATGGGTCCTCGTCCGTGCCGCCGTAGAGAATAAGGGCAGGTCGAGTGAATCTCGAGGTTAAACAGGTCATCAGATCAATATGGATCGAGGTAAGCGCAAACCGCAGCTATGACGGCGGGTGCGTTTCGAGATTGGAAGGTTTTCAGTCCGAATCTCGTTTTTTTAGATAGCACGTCTCACTGTGCAATCGCCGGTCAGCCTCGTATTCGAGCCGCGACAAGCAGTCCCGGACTGACTTTCTTGCGCTGATGACGCAGACCGGGCATGCTTTCAAAAGACGCTCCGGCAAAGAGAGATCCATGCCTATCGAAGACACAACCGACAACCGTCACTTCCTTGCGATCGTCATTGACGGGCCGGGAGTCGGCCCCGATCGGGTCAACGCCGATGAGTGGTTCGAGCTTGTGACCGACTATCAGGTGGCCCTCGCAGAGGCCGCTGCTCTGGAAAGCGGGGAGAAACCGAGCGGAGTCTACTTCGCGCTCTCCGAGATCAGGCCGAAGTGCATCCGGCTCCGGTGCTCGGTCACCAGGCCCGTATTTTCGGGGGCTCAACGGATTGGCAAGGCGGTTCGAGACGAGGACCGTGAGGCTTTGCCAGACGTCATCTGGACGAGACTCGAGGCTGTTGCCACGTCGGCGGCCAAGCGCAAATGGGCCTTCAGCGTGCGTGCAGACACCCAAGACAGCGACGAAGAGATCGTCGAGCTTCACGATCCGAAACAGCTCCCGCCCGAACCGAAGGTGTATCGGGAACGAGGGGAGTGGGTGGCCGTTGGAAAATGCCCACGGGTCAATCTGGAGAAACGCGATGCCGCTCTCCTGCTCGCGAATGAAGACCAAACACGCATTCATTTGACTGGACCAAAGGCAAAGCTAAAGGAGCTCGCCCAACATCTCGATGAACTCATCGAAATCCGAGGCATGGCGACATGGAAAAAGCCTGGATGGGAGTTGGAGGAGTTCGAGCTCGAGTCTTTTCGGCTCATGGGCGAAAATCCGGTCGAAATGTTCGCCGAGATTCCCGAGGCCACACGAAAGGAGTTCGAAGACCTCGACCCATTCGAAATTCGTGGAGCACGATTTGGCTTGGAATTTGAAGTGTGAGGACTTTCGGCGACGAATGGCGCGCCCCTTCCTCGAATGGATGCGTTCGGCCAGCCGAGCAACTCACAACAAATGGTTCGGCAGTGTATTCAATAACCTTCCTCATAGGTTGCTTGAGCACGTGCCCGATTTTCCGGATATATTTCGAGAATTAGCAAAATCTGGACGATTTTCGGAAGGCGATAGCGGCGCCCTGTGGAGTTCGACGCCAAAACGAGTGAGAGCTCGTTGAATATCTACTCGATGAAAAACCGAAGTCGGCTTCACAGTGGTATTTTTTAGCCCCTTCGACAGAAATCCCCTGGCTCGTTGAACAACTCGCGCAGCGACCGACGGTCCGACAAAAGGACTGGGCGATAGATGGTTGTACCGAAAATTGCCGGACGGCCGGCACAAGAGGGCTCAGATGTGGCGTTGCTTGAGTAAAGACGCGTAAGAATAGCTGCGTGAGCGGATCGGTCGGATGGTATCAGGCACGGGCCTGGCGCGAATCGTCGGCATAGGGGTTTTCGATGAGCCGATCGGCAGGGATATCCAAGGTGGCGCTGAGCTTTCGAATCTGGGTGAGCGTCAGTTGCCGGCGGCCGTTTAGGACTGCCGACAGATGTGAGGTCTGAATGCCAGCTTCTCGCGCTAACTTGGCCTGGGACCAGCCGAGCCGTTCGAGATGAAACTTGATCGTCTCGATTGGGGTCGCCGCCTCAATTGGGTGATTTCTTCGCTCGTAGTCTTCTACGAGGGTCACCAGAACGTCGAGCTTGTCGAATTCATCCGTTCCTTCGACCGGCTCGGTTTCCATTAATGCTGCAATTTTGCGCAGTGCGGTCTCATAATCTTCTTCGGTTCGAACGGGCCGGATGTCCATGGCAAAAATCCTCAGTTCGGAACTGTCGCAATTTCAGAAGTCGCTGAAATCGTCGACCGTGGTCGCGTCAATTTTATCGTATTCAGCATGAGTGCCGAAAAATTTCACGTAGACGATTCGCGCGGGATAAAAGATGTACGCAATGAGTCGATATTGATCGCCTTTGATGTTGAATACCACTCGATTGTCATCGATTGTTCGAGCTGAAGGATATCGACTCACGACGTCATTGGATTTCGCCCAATCAGCAGCCTCTATGTCGTCGATCCATGCCTTTAGCGGTCCCTCGACATCAGGGTATTTGTCAAATTGCGCAGTGATCGCCTTCACTTTGATAATTCGCATTCACTTCTCCATAAGTCAGTTCGCCAGCCATTAATTAATATTATGCCACCAAGAAATTAGTCACCAGCAGTGTATTACCAATATGGTAACACAGTCAAGTCAGTGATTATTCCCGGGTGTGATCGAGAATGATCGGTTGAGAGTAGAACGATTCCGGCGGCGCAAGGCTCGCCGGGGTCATATCCTTCGAATTTACCGGCTGAAACCGATTACCCCTATCCACATCAACCTTGATCGCCATGCGTCAAATTCTGCGCCTTGCTCAGCGGATTCGTAAGTGCTCGCCGAAACCCGTTTCAGCGATAAAATCACTCACCTGACACAGAAAAACCGCGGCGATGTGAAAGGGCACGGCCGCGGTCGGGACCTGGTGGCGGTTGCCGTCAATCTTCAACAGCGCCCATCACCGCTTCAATAGGCTTCGGCAGAGTGACGGTGTGCGGGTTATCGATGTCTGCCATCA
>SKQC01000165.1 GCA_007119175.1 Myxococcales bacterium
GGTCTCCGCATTTTCTGATTGAAGCTCCTCGTCGAGGGATAGATCGCGAGAGGCTTCAAAGATGGGGATTAATTTGTGGCCGATTTTGCTCAATAGCTTCGCCGGTGGCAGATCGAGCTCCTCCAGATCGATCAGCACTGCCTGGGGACTGCGAAAGCTCAGCGGCACCGGTGTCTTCAACCGCTGATGAAGGGCCGGATAATCGGGAACGATGGTGCGCATAAACTCCGGCGGCACGGCGTACATAAAGAGGGTATTCGGAAGCTGGTGGCGGCCGCAGAGATCGATGACCTGACGCAGATTATCGCCGATGACCTGACTGCGCTTGGCGCTGACGCTCAAATTTCGGTCCACCTCGTCAAATAGGAGCACGGTCCCGGCAAACCCGAGCCCCGTAATGACCTGGGTGAGGCTTCGGAGCATCAAAAAGCCGTTGGCACGGCTCATCTTTTCGTACACCCCGTAGTCGCGGACCTCCTGTTTTGGAATCGGCTCACCGCGCAGCCAGGCCTCGAGGCGCTGCTCGCGCTCGAAATCCTCATCGAGCCAGGCCAGGCAGAATTCGACGACCGCTTTTCGATACGATGCGCTCTCACAGGGAGTGCGTGCGACCTCGCGGCGAAGCCAGCGCCGCACTTTTGCGCGGGCTGTCTCACCGGGCCGGGGATCTCCGTCCTCGCGGAGCCTGCGCGCCGTCGTTTCGAGCTCGTCGTCGACCAGATCTCGCAGCATATCGGTCAGCCCGTAGCGCGGTGTCCGCTCCGCTCCCGACGCCTCGACGGCCATCCTGCGGGCCACCGACGAATAGACCTTCAACGTGTCGTCATAGGGACATTCTTTGGGCGATAATTCGACGACGGCCACGGCGAAGCCGTGACGCCAGGCCATATCGCGCAGACAATATAAAAAATGGGTTTTCCCGCCCCCGAAATAGCCCTGCACGAGCTTAAAACTGGCCCCGCCCTTTAGCTGGCGTCCGAAATACTCCTCTTCCAAGACGTCGAGATAGTTTTGATTCCCCACGTTGATCCACTCCACGCCGAACTCCGGGGGCTGACCGCTTTCGCCGAGCCTCTGGAGGATATGATCGGCCGTGGGGCGATCGATTTGGTCGGTGTTCTGGCTCATGGTCTTTCACGGATAAAAGAACGGTGATGGATCGACTGCTGCCGGGCATATATCCATTATCGACGAAAATGCCCGAATCTTGCGTAAATTTTTCTGGTCAATTTCTACTCGAAGCGTATCGAACCGTAATATTGGCCGCCCTTCGCGCCGATGGGAACGTAGAGAACGTTGGTCTTGTCTCTGGTCGAACCACCGGTGGCGGCGCCCAATTCCAGTCGCACACCATCTTTTTCGAGGGCCCCGTCTCGGCGCAATTCGGCGAGCTGTCTGGCCAGCAGGTAGCGGGGAAAGGGCTCGATGACTTCCGGGCCCTTTTTGCGCAGCCGGTCGCGGTCGACTCGAAGCATCGCCAGCGGCACGAGCACATCGACCAGGTCGACCCGCTCGCCGGGTTGGGCGTCGTCGGCGGCCAACACCATCCGGTAGGCACCGCGCAATAGATCAAAGAATTTGTCCGATGAGATCAGCTCTTTGGAAAATCTCGCCGCTGCCTCTTCGTGAGCTCCCATGACGGAAGCTGCGTCGATCGGCAGCTCGTCGATCACCTCGTGCCCATAGGCCATCTCCACGCCCCCCTCGTCGAAATCGATGGCGAAGGTCAGCGGCTCGACGTATAGGACCAGCGGGTTTTCCGAGATCTTTTCCAGCTCTAAGTCCCGTTGACCGGCCAGCATCTCGAGCTTCGTCAAAAACTTCATTCGCGCCTTGATGCGAAGCTTCTCTATCGCCGGCTTGAGCCGACCGACCAGCGCCTGGCGCAACTCGTCGGCCTCGCCATCACCGAGTTCATAGCCGTCGAGTCCCTGCACGACATCTAGCCAGGCTTCGTAATCGGCGGCGGCCGGAGTTTTTCCATCGACTGCCTTCAAGAGATTCTTCGCCCGCGACAATCGGCGACGCCGGCTGCGAATCCTGGTCAAAAGCGCTGAAATATCCTCGGCAATCGTCGAAGAATCGGTCGTATTTTCAGTCATTTTCGCGGTGTCCGGGGCGGAGATTTTCGGTGGCCTCAGTTGGCGAGGTTTAACACGAGATTCTCCAGGCGAACAACTGCCACCCCGGGTTAGCCGTAATAGGTCGGCGCCGCCGGTCCCACGGGCAGTCCCAGCCCGAAGACCCACAAAAAGAATAATATCATCCAGGACAACAAAAAGAAGATGCTATAGGGCAGCATCAGGCTGATCACGGTGCCGATGCCGATATCTTTTTGGTAGCGATCGGCGAAGGCCAAAATCAGGCCGAAATACGACATCATGGGGGTGATAATATTCGTCGTAGAATCGCCGATTCGGTACGCCGCCTGGATGACCTCCGGCGAATAGCCCAGCAGCATCAGCATGGGCACAAAGATGGGCGCCGTCATCGCCCATTGGGCAGAGGCGCTTCCCAGCATCAGATTGACGCAGCAACAGATCAGGATGAAAAAGACGAAAATAATGGGCCCCGTAAGCCCGATCCCCGTCAAAAAGTCAGCGCCGCTGACGGCGAAAATCGCGCCCAACTGAGTCCATCCGAAAAAGGCCACGAATTGCGCCGCGAAAAAGACGAGCACGATATATAAGCCGAGCGAACTCATGGCCTCGGCCATCCCATCGACGATGTCTTTATCGCTTTTAATGGAGCCCGTCGCCCACCCGTAGACCACGCCGGGGACCAAAAAGAAGACGAAAATCAGGGCCACCATGCCGCGCAAAAACGGGGAATTTAATACGTCGCCGGTCTCCGGATTTCGCAATACCCCCCACTCGGGCACCACGGAGAGGGCAAATAATGCACTGACGGCGAGGACACTGACGGCGGCCCATTTTAATCCCCGCCATTCCCGGTCGGTCAACGGCTCCATCGATCGCTCATCGTCGGCCCCCTCTCGAGCCGCCGAGGCGTCGTATTCCCCCATCCGTGGCTCCACCAGATAGGTGGTCACCAGGGTGCCCACGATGGTGATCACGAAGGTGCTGACGATCATGAAATACCAGTTGACCGCCGGGTGCACCATATACTCGCTGTCGATGAGGTGAGCGGCCTCCTCGGTGATTCCCGCCAGCAGTGGATCGACGGTACCGATCAACAAATTGGCGCTATATCCGGCCGATACCCCGGCAAAGGCGGCGGCCATACCGACGAGAGGATGGCGCCCGACGGCCAAAAAAATCACCGCTGCCAGCGGCACGAGCACCACATAACCCATCTCCGATGCCGTATTGGAGAGCACTCCGGCGAAGACCACGGCCGTGGTCAACCACTTGTCGGGCGCCTTCAGTACTACGGCGCGAATCGTGGCGCTCAACAGCCCGGAATGCTCGGCAACACCGACTCCCAGAAGGGCGACGAGGACCGTGCCCAGGGGAACGAATTCGACGAAATTGCTCACCAGATTTTCCACGATCATCCGCAAGCCCTCGGCATTCATCAGGCTTACGGCGGCGATCTCGCCGGTCGGACTGCGGTCGGCAGCTCCCTCGGGGCGCGGATCGACGACGCTCAGTTCGAACCATCCGGCGATGCCGCTGATGACCACCACGCCCAACGCAAATAACGCGAATAGCGTCACCGGATGGGGCAATAAATTGCCCAGCCATTCCACGGCGTTTAAAAAGCGGGCGAATAACCCCGACGGAGCCTGCTCGTCGTGTTGCTCGGAGGGATTATCGGAGGTCGAAAATTCGGTCATAGCTCATGCTCGCGAGGGCTTCGCCGGGGAGTCTCTCAGAAATTCTGGTAGGTCATATCCCACTGGTAGTTGATGCCGATCGTCAACTCCGTATTCGTTCCCAATTCACCGACCGTATCGTCGCGATACAAAAAGGCATTGAACGTGGTGGTGAAGAAAAATTGCTCAAAGAACGCAAAATAGATTCGATTGCTGCTGCGCGTCTCGTGGATATTCTGATTGCCAATATCGTTGAAGAAATACTCCACCTCGCTCTCGACGCGGATCGGTCGATCCAGAATCCGAAACGGTGTAATTCGCCCCAGCGTATAACTGGCGTTGACACCAAGGGTGGGCTCACCTTCGGGTTCGTTTATGTCCTGACGAACGTTGCCCCCGAGGCGAATATCGAGGGGCTCGGCAAGTTGAAATGACGCCGCCAAAATACCCCGCAGATCGACGCGATGCCAATCCCGGGTATCCGGATTGCTAAATTCGGTCTCCAACTGCCCCTCCACCACTGGATCGGGGATATACCATTTTCCCTCGAGGTCGGCGCGCAGCCGTTTGTAGCGATAGCGGCTTCGCAGCCGAATCTGATCGGAGGTCTCCTCAAAACCCGCGTCGTCGTCGGCGATCCGCGCCGCCGCATATTGGACGTTCAGATCGTTATTCCACCCGTGATTGCGACTGTCGGCGTTGGCCCCCAGCCGACCCTCGATATTGAGCTGATCCGTGGACTGGACGGTCAACTGACTGCGGTCGTAGCCCGGCTCGCCGTTGACCTGCGGATTGGTGATCGCCACCTGATTATAGGCGGCGTTTAGCGAGCCCAAAAAGGTCCACAAAAATTTTCTGGAGAGGTCGGTAAAATTATCGTCTGCCGCCACCGAATCCCGCTCAGCTCCGTCCTGTAGATGCCTGCCATCCTCTACATATTGTATGACGATCTGGTCGATCGTCGGCGGGTCTTCGCTCCAGTCGGGATGATAGACGCGACGATTGTCGAGATTGTCGGGCGAGAAAACCTCGTCGCCTCCATCGGCGAGATAGTCGTTTAAGGCCACCCGATATCGACGGTCGGGATTGGGAGTGCGGCCATTGATTTTGACATCACCGTCGACGACGGCGATCCCGGCCCCCACAACATCGCTGGAGAGCCGATCGGCGAGCCCGGCCAGCACAGACCCGCTGATATCGACGATGACCAACTCATTTTCATAGGGAAGCGCAGCGAAGATATCGGCGGTGGTAAGATGCTTCGTCAAAGGAAATCGCTCGTCACTTCTGAAGGCCTGGCGATTCGATAATGCCAGCTCACTGCGAGTGGAAAAGCGCATAATATTGAGGATAAACCGCTGCAGATCGGCCATTTCGAAGGGCTCGTCGAGCCCAGCGTTATCGCTCAACGGCTCTCCCCAATCACCGCACATATCGCCGATGGCGCTTTCCAATAGCTGTTTCGTCGACGGATGCCGGGGCATCTCCTCCAGCAACACACGCCGCGGAATGACGCGGCGGATCGCCCACTGCACATCGTCGCCGGCGTCACCGATCAGATCGAGCTCGACGTTGATGGCGCTAAATTGGGTGCTGTTGGCGGATACGATCGGTGTTCCGGTCGACGGCGCCTCGATGATCTCCATGCGGCCCCCCGAGCTCGGCTCATCGGGATCAAAGCGCGTCCCCGAGGTATGATCTTCGATGAGATGACTGGCGACGATGAGATCGATCCCCTCCACCTCTTTGCCCAGGTCATAGGCCAGGGGCGCGGCCATCATTCGCGGCACCTGATGCTGCACGATGACCAGATCGGCCTGCTCGCGCATCTCATCGATGAGACCGCCGACAACTTCGGAGGGATCGCCAATATTGACGCCCTCGCGCTGGTGATCGGCGTGTGTGTCGAGTAATTCCTGGGCCAATACGGTGGTGACGGCCAGACGGATTCCGTCGCGCTCGATGACGCGGAATTTCGGACTGTCTTCATCGCCGCCGGCGGCCGCACAGATCCCCTCGGCGGCGCCGAAGGACTCGCATTCGAGATTCGCCGCCTGCATGTCGATCCCGCGCTCTTCTGCGGCCTCCACAAAATCAACCAGAGCCGCTCGGGGAGCCGCAAATTCACGGGCTCCCAGTCCATGAACGTCGGCGGGCACCTCGCCCAAAAGTTCTGCCAGCCGGTGGGCGCCGGACTCGCCCTGACTCAATAAATAGCGCCCCAGAATGCCGGGAAATACCGTATTGCCCACATTGAGCGCTACCGGCGCCGCCAGATCGCTGCCGGCGGCCAGACCGTCGAGGGCGTGAAAATAGGAAGCCTGCTTCGCCCAGTACAGCGCGTGTTCGTCCTGCTCCTGTCGGCAATCGACACGGGCGAAATTGCCGTCGATATTACCGGCCAGGGTCAGGGTCAAGCGATTCCGGAGTCGATCGCCGTCGCCTATGACCTCATCGACGAGATCGTCGGCACTGGTCGGCTCGGTGTCGACTTCATATTGAATATCGACCTCCGGCTCGTCTTCATCGGCCTGCGCCGAACGTCGCGCCTCCTCGTGGATTTGCTCCGCGATTTCGGCGGCCGCCGAAACGTCATCGTCGTCATTGACCTCGCCTTGAGCCATCGCCGCAGTACCCGGCATTGACAACACCAGAAGCACAACCGCAAAAACGCCACCCTTGGTAATTATCATTTTCGTACCTCGTACAACTTCGGAACCCACTGTATGGTCGCCAAACCGTGCGGGTAACGCCTGCCGCAGTCAACCCTTATTAGTGTGACACTGAAGCTGGCGCTGTGATTGACAACAACCGACCCCCTTCCTTACGATTCGGGGCACGGTCGGCATAGATCTGGAGAACCGGATCCGGCCGTTCAACGCGCGCGCTGATTGACAGTGCCCGCCTGGTATCAGAGTGTTGGACACATGAGCGAACCGGGAATCCTTCCAGAGCCAGTCCCTTTTGGGAAATATTACCTTCTCGAACGGGTCAACGTCGGGGGCATGGCAGAAGTATATAAGGCCAAAGCCTTTGGTGTGGAGGGCTTTGAGCGCCTGTTGGCGATCAAAAAAATCCTCGACAGCATCGCCGAGGATGAGTCGTTCATCAAAATGTTCATCGACGAAGCCAAGATCGCCGGGCAACTCCACCACCCGAATATCGCCCAGATCTTCGACCTCGGCCAGGCCGACGACTCCTATTTTATTGCCCTGGAATATATCAGCGGCAAAGATCTGAAGACCAAATTCGAGCGCGCTCGCCGCATCGGTGAAGAAGTCTCAATCCCCCGAATTTGCTATACGATCATGAAGGTCTGCGAGGGGTTGGGCCACGCCCACGAGAAAAAAGATCCCCAGGGAAATAGCCTGGAGATCGTCCACCGCGATATCTCGCCGCAAAATATTTTGATCTCCTACGAGGGGGAGGTCAAAATTATCGACTTCGGCATCGCCAAAGCCCAGGGCAAGACCAGCCAGACCCAGGTGGGGATCCTCAAGGGCAAATTCAGCTATATGAGCCCCGAACAGGTCCGGGGCTTGCACGTCGACCACCGCAGCGATCTATTCAGTCTGGGCATCGTTTTATACGAGATGCTCACCCTGGAGCGGTTATTTCTGGGCGAGAGCGACTTCGACACTCTGGAAAAAATCCGCAAAGTCGAGATGAGCCCGCCCTCGTTATACAACCCTCATATCCCGAAAGATCTCGAGGATATCGTCCTCAAGGCCCTGGCGCGCACCCCGGAGGAGCGCTACCAGTCGACGTATGAACTGGCCGAAGATCTCGAGCGCTTTATGCGCAACGAGAATTATTATTATACCAACAAGGACCTGGCCACCTACATGAAAGAGGCCTTTCAGGCCGATATCGATTTCGAGAATAAGAAGCTCGAATATTATCGCTCCCTCGATCTACAGCCTCTCGACGGCAAAGACTCCGGCCCGGCTCCCGATTTGAGCTGGGATGACGACGAGATGGAAACCCAGATTTTCGGGCGGGACGACGAAGAAGAGATCACCGACTCCGATATCATCTACGCCGACGATACCGGCGGGCCACCCAGCGATCCCAATATCGTCTACGCCGAAGACGGCGAGGACGCCGGCGACGACGAGGTCACCCAGATCCACGTGCCCGATGCGGGGCCGGCGAAGACGCTCGACGATGTCGACGAGCACGCCCCGACGGTCGAATACGACCGCGACGATGAGCCGCCCACAGTGGAGTACGATCGCTGGGACGATGAGCTCGATCTCGATCGCAAGCGCCGCGACGGCGGCATGAAGGTCGAGCCGCGGCGAAAAGCACCGCCGACGGCGGAGATGCCGGCCATCGAAGATCGCCGCGCGCCGCAGGCCACCGTGCCAGGCGCCCGAGCGCCGAAAAATCCGAACTCCGGTGGAAAAACTCGACTCGGTATCGTCGCCTTTGTCGCCGTCGTCGTCATCGCCTCCGGGTTGGCATTTTATTTCGTCTACCACCACGAAACGACGGCTCCGGTGACCTTCGACTTCGGCGAAGAAGCGGTGACCATCACCCTCGACGGCGACGTCATCCACGAGGGCACAACACCCTTTGAAATCGAGCTTGAAGCCGGTTCATTTGATATCGTTGCCGAGCGCGAAGCTCATCATCCCTTTGAGGATACTCGCTCCATCGCCGCCGGCGAGCCGCTGCAGATCAGCGAGGAGCTCGAGCCTCACGACTACGCCGACACCGGCATCGACCTCTCGACCGAGCCCGACGAGGTCGCCGTCTTCGTCGACGGCGAAGAATTCGACGAGGCTTCGCCGGTACAATTGCGCGATCTCGAGCCCGGAAGCTATGAAATCCGCGTTGAACACGAGGACTTTTTCGAAAAAAGCGAGGACGTGGAGGTCATATTCGACGAGGTTGCCGAATTGGACTGGGAGCTTTTGCCCCGCCAGATCGATCTCGAATTGAGCTCCTCGCCGGATCGCTCCGGCTACGTGGTCTACGACACGGAGGACGACGAACGCGTCGCCCGTGGACGCACCCCCGATACCATCGAGGATCTCGACGCCGAAAAGACCTACCGGGTCGTCATCGAGCGAAATCGCTATGAGAAATGGGAAGAGATCGTCGAGCCCGGTGCTGACCGAAAAATCGCGCTATCCGCCGAATTAGAGCGCTCCGAAGAACCCGTGGCCAGTGCCTCGCCACCGCCGCGAGCCGACACCTCGCCGTCGCCGACTCCCGATCCGACGCCGACTCCAGATCCGACCCCCGACCCCACACCGGAGCCCGAGCCGGAGCCAGAACCGACGGGCACGGGAACCCTGACCATCCAGTCACGACCGGCGGCTCGGATTCATATCAACGGACAGGATACCGGCCACTATACTCCGCTGCGCCAGCACGAGATCCCCGCCGGAAACCACCAGGTGCAACTGATCAACGAGGAGTTCAACCTCGAAAAGACCTATTATGTCGATATCGAGGACGGCGCCGACGAGCGAATCATCAATCGCTGATCGCGTCAACGAAAAACGCCCTCCTCACGACCAATTCGCCGCCGTCGCCGACGGCGTCGAAGCTTTTCCCCGCAAGTGACGTCTCCACACATTGTTCAAATTCAGCATCTCGGGCGCCGAGTTGATGGAGAATCTCCGGCTCGTCGATGGTGCCCCGACCTCCCTCGGTGGTGATCTTCCACTGAACGGCGACATCTCCCACCTCTGATTCAGTCATCTGCTCTTTGTGGTCCAGACGCCGCTTTAGCTCCTCGCGGCAGCGCTCCACATGCTTTTCGGCAAATTCTATAGAGGTGACCCGATCGCGGCGAAGGGCGAGCTCAAATTCCTGCTCCATTTCTCCCTGTTCAAGCCTGCGCTCCAGCGCCTCTAAATCCACATCGTCGGGCTCGGCAGCCCAGCGCCTGGGGCCGACGGCGGGAAGCTCTTCCGCCTGCTCTCCGTCGTCATTATTCGAATCTGCTGTCGTCGCCTGCCGAGCTGAGCGTCGACTGCGGCGAGGCTCATTTTCCACCTCCATCGTCGGCTGCTGCACGGCCGGCTCCTCCAAACTCGCCGACCCCTCATCATCGCTGGACACCAGCAGCACGACGACGGCGATCATCACCGCTGTCACTCCCAGTGCAACGACCCAAAATGCCGTCGACAGCTCTTTAGACCGCATACTCATCCCTCAATGCGGCATATCATCGACTCGAGCACCATCGAGGCGTTGTCCGGATTGCAGTCATAGACCACGTTATCGCCAGTGCCGTCGTCATTGGCGACGACGACGAAATTCAGGTCCACATTATATTGATGGGTGGGCACGTGATAGGTCGCCTCCACGCTTGTCGTCGTACCGGGGGCGATGGGCTCATCGACGGTCACCGTGGCCACCGGCTCGTCCTCGTCGATATCGTAGATGGTGATGGGAAGACCGGCGGGAATCGCACTCATCCCCTCGTTTTGGATCGCGATCTGAAAATCGATATCCGGCGGACAACTCACGGCGTTGGACTGCACAGACTTAATTTTGACGTCTGCCGCGTTCAACGGCACCTCGCCCTGGCGATTGGCCCGAAAGGTATTATGCGACTGCCACCAGGGGTCGACCACGTCGGGCATCGTCCCGTCATCGAAGACATTGTCGATAGAGTAGGCGTGCTGATTCCAGATCGAGCGGGTGCGCACCCACCGATCGTTGGGATCTTCGTAGACATAAAGGCCCTGACGGGTCTCGTAGCCGTCGAAGAGATCGGAGCAATGGTCGATATCGTTGGCCACCACCACAATTTCGGAGCGTCCATTGCCGTCGACATCGACCACCAGGGGATATTCGAGGATCGTGCCCGTGGAGTTCATGATCTCGAGCTCCACCTCGCCGTCGACCCCGGAGTATACACGCATAAAACACTCATCGGCGTAGACCACGGAGGCCGACCCGTCGCCCTGAAAATCAAAGACCGACGAACCGGTGGCGTTCGAGGACAAATCCTGGATTTCGTGAGTCCAGCGCACAAAGATTTCTCCCGGGCTCGGATCTGGCTGCTCAAATTCGTCGAGCAGGTCGTAGTCGATCTGCTCCGGCGAATCATCATCGCCAAAGCCGGGCCGAAAGATGTCGAATACCGAATAATAATGACCGCCGGCAACGCCGATCTCCGGTCGTCCGTCGCCGTCGAAATCAGCCACCGTCGGCGGGCCTCCTCGGTTGTTACTCGCCGGTCCGGGAAGATACGCCGGCTGGGTGCGAAGGCTGTCATCGCCGTCGCATTGCTCGCCGCTGGGATCGATTCCGCAAAAGAGTTCGCCCGTCGTCCCCTCCAACACCCGCACGGTCTGCGAAGCCACCAGGACCACCTCGGCATTGCCGTCTCCGTTCATATCGGCCACCGCCGGATAGCCGTCGGGACCGTTGTGTTCCCAGAATAATTCGACGTTCACCTCCGGCGGCTCATCGCCGCTGGCCGCCTGCCAGTCGACGGTCCACGCCTGTCGACCGGTGATGATTTCGTGGTTTCCATCGCCGTTGAGATCGGCGACATTCGCCACGCCTCCCACATATCCACCATTGGTTCCGATCGTCGGTCCGTTGCCTCCTTCGTTCCACACCACCAACCCATCGCTGTCGATGAGCATCGCCCCGACGACGACCTCGGCGCGGCTTTGATCACCGTCGAAATTGGCCACTGTGACCGCCCCGTTGGTTACCTCCACGGCCACCAGATCGCCCTGCTCGTCGCGGGCCCGCCAGACTTTTTCGCCTTCGCCGTCGACGGCGATGATATAGCCGCGATTTCCGTCAACCGGCCTTCCGGCATAGATGATCTCCGAGACCCCGTCGCCGGTCACGTCACCGAGAGCGATATTCGAGCGGCCCTGCGAGCCCCAGGAATCGCTGCCCGGGTCGTGATTGACGCGATGTAATTTATTTCCGGCGGAGTCGAAGATGATGATCTCTCCCATCGTCCAGGTGCTCCCGTCGAGCCTGGTGGTATTGATGACCACATTGGGCTCACCGTCGCCGGTGACGTCGCCGACGACGGGAATGGAGATGATATCCTCGCCACTCCAGGACCACTTCTCGGTGATCTCCATCTCCTCGAAATCCCCCTCCTCGACGCATTGAATATCATCGGGAAAATCGTCGGGCATACATTTGCCCAATCCCTCGTCGCAATATTCGCCGAAATCGCAGTCCGTAAAGGTCTCGCAGGGCTCCAGCGGTGTTCGGCATTCCCCGAACACACAGACGTCGCCGGCCGGGCAGCATTGATCGAAATCGTCGCCACATAGATCTCCCTCGTCGGAACAATCAGGGACGCATTGACCAGTGGGACCACAATCGGGAGTGTCTCCCTCACAGCACAGCTCTCCTTCGAATCCACAGATCGAGCCCTGACAGACAGGTCGGCAAATCGAGACCATCTCGCACTGATCGTCGTCGTCGCAGACCTCGATCTGCTCGCAGGTCTCATCGTCTCCGCAGCAGATATTTTCGTCGCCGCAATAAAGCTCGGAGGCGCAGGTGCAGCTATTGTCGACACACTCCTCACCCGGACCGCAATCCTCGACATCCTGGCATCCGCACGCGCCGTCGACGCACACGCCCTCTTCACAGCTCTGGGGCTCATGGTAGCCACTGCCGCGCTCATCGCAGCGCACGAGCTGACCGTTTTCGCAATGAGAACTGCCGGGCTCACATTCGCTGATCACGCAGACCGACTCCCCGTCGTCGTCCCCACAATACGTCCCGTCGTCGCACCCTTCGTCATCGTCGCAGCGAACACATTCCTCGGCGGGGCAACGATCGGAGATATGAGGCTCGTCATTTTCTTCGACGACCCCGTTGCTGCAGGCCATAAGAACGAAAATGACACTCAACAAAAGGGGAGTAATAAAACGTCTGGGGAAAACCACCACGACCTCATCTGCCAACGGGCAATTCACGCATTTTCCGGCGATCGCTGCCGAGGATAGCGGAAAGCAGCGTCGCCGGGCAATTGCGCAGCCTGTTCCTATTGATTGTGGAGGCACTCAACGCCGTCGACGACCACGGACGCGCTGTCGGGATTGCAATCGTCGACGATGCCGTCGTCATTGGCGACCACCTGCAGGGTCAATGGCTCGCCCGTCGACTCCGACGACACCTCGAGGCTGGCCTCCACCACTGCTGTGCCGCCGGGGATGATGGGCTCCTCGAGCTGGACCGCGACCGACTGCCCTTCATCACTATCGTAGACCGCCACTTCCAGCTCCTCGCCGGTGGCACGGAGCCCGTGATTTTGCACGGCGATCTGCAGATCGATCTGAGGTGGACAATGCCGAGGATCGACCTGCACGGATTTGACGACGACATCGGCGGCGTCCAGCGGAGCTTCGCCGTGCAGATTTATCCGAAACGTATTATGCGAATTACTCCACGAGCCGTAGGCGTCGGGCATCGATCCGTCGTCGTTGATATGGTCGATAAAATGAGCGTGCTGATTCCAGATCGAGCGCGTGCGCACCCAGCGATCGGCGGGATCTTCATAGACAAAAAGCCCCTGGCGCGCCTCGTATCCATCATGGCCAGATGAGCAATAATCGCGGGCGTTGGCCACGACCAATAGCTCGGTGCTGCCGTCACCGTCGACATCGGCGACCATTGGATAGGCCGAAAAAACCCCGTTGGAACTCGGTATTTGATGCTCAACTTCACCGTCGACGCCAGAGTAGATGCGCATAAAGCACTCGTCGCCAAACAGGACCGATGCCGCCCCGTGGCCCCAGAAATCAAAGGCTGACGACCCCGACGTATTATCCGACAGGTCCTGAATCTGCTTCGTCCAGCGAACGAAGAGCTCACCGGGCGACGGCTGCGGCTGCTCAAATTCTGCGAGCAGCGAATAGTCGATATTCTCCGCCGCCGGGTCGTCGCCAAAACCGGGGCGAAAGATGTCGAATACCGTGTATTGATGGCCGCCGGCGACGCCGATCTCCGGCCTATTATCGCCATCGAAATCGGCGATCACCGGCGGTCCGCCGCGGTTGTGATTTTCGGGCCCCGGAAGTTCAATGGGCGGCGTGCGCAGCTTGTCGTCATCGTCACATTGCTCCCCGCTCGGGTCGATGCCGCAGAAGAGTTTTCCCGTCTCACCATCGAGGACCCGCAACGTCTGCGCCGCCACCAGGACCACCTCGGCAGTTCCATCTCCATTGATATCGGCCACCGCCGGATAGCCGTCGGGCCCGTCGTGCTCCCACAACGGACTGACCACCACGTCGGGCTCGTCTTCGCCCTCGTCGGCCGCCGCCCACTCCACCCGCCAGGCCTGCTTGCCGGTGACGAGCTCCGGTGTGCCGTCACTCGTCAGATCGGCAACTGCAGCGATCCCTCCCACATAGCGCTCGTTGCTGCCGACGATGGGACCGTCGCCACCGTCGTTCCACACCACTCGACCGTCGCTGTCGATGAGCATCGCTCCCACGGCTAGCTCGGCAGTCTCAGGATCTCCGTCGAAATTGGCGACTGTGATCGCCCCGTTATCCACGGTCACCGCCACGGGCGTGTCTTCCTCGTCATGAGCCCGCCACAGCGTGTGGCCGTCGCCGTCGACGGCGACGATATATCCCCGATCGCCGTCGACCGTCCGGCTGGCATAGATGATCTCCATGGCTCCATCACCAGTGACATCCGCCAGGGCAATCGTGGAGCGACCATTTGAGCCCCAGGAGTCGATATTGGGCTCGTGCTCCACTCGACGCAGCTCGTGACCGCCAGAGTCGAGGATGACGATCTGGCCACTGTCCCAGCTCCCGCCGTCGACCGACGCGGTGTTGACCACCACATTGGGCTCACCGTCGCCGGTGACATCACCGACGACGGGAATGGTGATGATATCGGCCCCCGTCCAGGACCATTTTTCGACGGGCTCAAACTCGGCAGGCAGCTCGGGGATCTGGCATTGGAGATCGCCTGAAAAATCGTCGGGCAAGCATGCGCTCAACACCTCTTCGCAATACTCGCCGTCGCCGCAATCGCCAGAAGATTCGCACTCATCGCCCGGGCTCCGACACTCGCCAAAGAGGCATAAGTCGCCGGCTGCACAGCATTCGTCGAATTCCTCGCCGCATAGCGGGCCACCGTCGGGACAATCCTGAACACACCCTCCGGCCGGTGAACAGATCGGCGTCTGCCCCTCACAACACAACTCGCCATAAGCGCCACAGACCGTGCCCTGGCAGGGAGGCTCCTCGATGGAGACCTCCTCTGGCGACGCATCGCCATCGCCGACGTCGACAATATCGGCAATATCGGCGTCGTCCGGCGTGCAATCGCCGGCGTCGCAGCCCTCCGAAGGTGTTGGATGATTTTCTTCGCCGGGCGGATCTTCGCCGCTGCAGGCTCCGGCGAAAAGCAGGTGACAGACGAGTAATACCGGTACAACTCGGGCATAAGAGTCCACGACGACCTCTCAGAGCGGGAGCAAGTTGTACTGCCTGGAACCGACTATGGTAGCGCCTCTGAAAATGGCGCGAAAGCCGAAATTATTCGCCCTGATCGCGCTCTCGAGGGTCAGGATTAATCCCGACCGTCGTGGATTTGGGGTCGATGGTGGCTTTGACGGGCGGAGTGAATCCGAACCCTCGTCTATTTAAGGGCGCCTGGACTGCGGCGCAGAAGATTTTTGGGGAGTGCGACCGCAAACCCCGCTCCCTCGAAACCACTCCCCCAAACCCCGTTCCCGCAAACCCGCTCCCCTCAAAACCACTCCCGCAAACCCCGCTCCCCCAAAACCACTCCCGCAAACCCCGCTCCCTCGAAACCACTCCCCCAAAATCTTCGGCGCCGTATTTTGGCGCCCCTAAATACACGCAGATCGCATGCCCCCGACGCTCAACTGCACCGAGACCGCACGCCCCCGACGCTCAACTGCACCGAGATCGCACTCCCCCCGACGCTCACTTACATCAGGCGGTATCGAGAGCCACGATCTTGCCGGACTTGGTGAGCCGCTCGTATTCCTCGAGTCCGTTCTGGTCGGTGTCGTAGGTGGGAATCAGGCGATGGAGACTTCGCCGCACGCTCTTTTCTGAGCCATCTTCGGCGACCTCCAGAAGAGTCGACAGCTCGTCGAGTGTCTCCTGGTCGGGCCCGCTATTTTCGCCGCCGATAAAGATCTTTTCATGCTCCGTGCGATCGAGCTCTTCACGGTCCAGGGCGAGCTCCTCGAAGAGCTTTTCGCCGGGCCGGATCCCCGTGATCTCAATGGGAACCTCGTCTTCGCTCAGCCCGGATAATCGAATCATATCGCGGGCCAGATCGATGATCTTGACCGGCTCGCCCATATCCAAAATAAAGAGCTCTCCCGACTTAAAGCTGGCCGCCTGCAGCACCAATTGGGTCGCCTCGGGGATGGTCATAAAATAGCGCGTCATCTCCCGGTGGGTCACCGTGACCGGGCCGCCCTCTTTTATCTGGCCGCGGAAGATGGGAATCACACTGCCATTCGAGCCCAGCACGTTGCCAAAGCGAACGGCACAATAATTGGTCTCATCGCTGCTCAAAGACAGATGGCGCACATATAGCTCGGACGCCCGCTTGGTGGCCCCCATGACGCTGGTGGGGTTGACCGCTTTATCCGTCGAGATCAATACGAAGGACTTCGCGCCGCTCTTGTTGGCGAGATCGGCGACCACTTTGGTGCCGCCCAGATTATTTTTGACCGCCTCTGCCGGATGAGCCTCCATCAACGGGACGTGTTTATAGGCCGCGGCGTGCAAAATGACGTCCGGGCGATGCTCCTCAAAGACCGCCGCCATCCGGTCTGCGTCGGTCACATCGGCGATGCTCGGCACGAGATTGTCGTGAAAATCGGCGAGCTCCCGGTGGACCAAAAATAGCGGTGTCTCCGCACAATCGACCATCACCAGCCGATCGGGATTAAAGCGCAAGATCTGCCGGCATATCTCGGAGCCAATCGAGCCCCCGGCGCCGGTGACCAATACCCGCTGCCCCTCCAGATATCGACCGATTCGACCTGTATCGAGTTCCACTGGCGCTCGGCCCAAAAGGTCGGTGATCGCCACTTCCCGGAGCTGATTGACCGACACTCGTCCCTCGACGACGGTCTCGAAGGCGGGCACGATCCGCGCCGTGATCTCGGAGCGCCGCGCCAGATCGATGACTCGGCGAATGACGTCGCGCCCCGCCGAGGGCATGGCGATGATGACCTCCTCGACGCCGTGCTTTTCCACCATCGCCGGCAGGGCGTCGATGGGGCCAATCACCCGCACGCCATGGACCCGAAGCCCCTGCTTATAGGGATCGTCGTCGAGAAATCCCACCGGTCGATAGGCGATCATTCGATTGCGCGTGATCTCGCGCATCAGCGCCTCGCCCGTATCGCCGGCGCCGGCGATCAGGACCGGCACACGCGGCTTGTCGCCGCTGCGGTTAACCACGGTCTCGCGCATCATCCGGATCCCGCCCCGGGCGCTGCCGATCAAAAATAGGCAGAGTCCGAAATCGAGGATAAAAATGGAGCGGGGAATCGCATTGGGCGCCAGAAATAAAAAGCTCACCGCCACCCAGGCCCCGGACGCCGCCACCAATGCCCGCGTCAGAGCCACCACATCGTAGAGGCTGACGTATTTCCACCACCCCTGAAACATGCGCAATGCGCCGAAGACCACCAATTTGACGGCCAGCATCGGCAGCAAGCCCTGCCACATCACCTCCGCCTGATTGGTGGGAATTGCGAAATCAAAGCGCAGTACAAACGCCGCCATATAGGCCAGCGAAAATAATAGCGCGTGAATGCCCACCAACATCACCACTCGTGCCCAACGAGGGATCCGCGGGAGGCGGTCTATCCATGACACGTTTGCTGCTGCCATACTGCGACTTCCTCACCCTACAAACTGAAAATACCTTACCCTCTATGGTGTTGAATCGCCTCCGTTTTATCAAATTTGTGAGTGGTTTCCCAGTGCTTTGAGCAGAACTATCCGCGGCTCACGAAACCACTCCACGTCCAGCGTAGAAACGATGCATCATCCGCCCGATCCGATGGGGACCATATAGAAAATGCCGAGCCACGCCGGAGAGTTTGGTCGGCGCTCCGTCGAGGACGAGCATGGTGGCCGCCTGCAGGGGCACGGCCCGCCAGGGGCCGACCTGCGGCGTCATGGCGACCAGTGACGCCTCCAGGTCACTGCTCGGCAGTTCTGCCAGGCAACCGCGCATCGCCCGGGCCGACGCCGCTGCCAACGCCTGCACCGTCGCATCGGCGCTCCCATCAAATAGCGGCGGCGACCGGCCGGTCAATCGCGCCATCGTATGCAGCGGCCACTGCACGATACCCGATAATCCCCACCGCCGCGCATCGTCGAGCAGCCCCGCCGAATCGACTCTGTCGGCGAGATGATCGCACCATCCGGCGATATCCAATAATCCCTTTGCAAACCCCATATGGTGGTGAAAATGCAGCGCCAGATGCAAAAGCAGCAAATCGTCGGGCAATACATCGACCTCGAGCCCATTATCGAAACCAAAGCTTATCCGCCCATCAAAGCATCGCCACAGCGGTACCGTGGGCACTCGCGGCTCTGCTGGTGACCAGTGCAACTCCACCTCCACGCCGTGAATCCGATGTACCCAGGACTCCTGATTATGAGCCCACATCCTCGGCATTTCACCCCGTTTTCGCCGATAGCCCAGCTCGATCAGCCGCCACCGGGCGGCCTCCAGATCGCCGGGTAAAATCAATAGATCGATATCGCCGGTCGTCCGCGCTCGCCGGCCCCCGAAGAGGCGGCGCTCTAAGGGCTCGCCTTTGAGCAATATAAATGGCAGATCATCGCCGAAATGCTCGGCAATATCCCCCAGTGAACGGCGAAGAACGGCCAGGGTGATTTTGTGAAATCGTTGGTATTTTGACAAATTTTTCGAATTCCCAACAAGTTCTAAGCCGAGACCCCGAATAAAATTTGGTATTTCCGTAGATACGCCGAACGCCTCTAATACGGCGCCAATATGTGAAAACCGCCGTTGATTCATAACTCCCCCGCACTCATTTTCATTTTTCCCGCGGCGCTATCTCGGGCCCTGCATCCGTGGAGACGGTGCAGTCACGAGGTCTGAGACCTGGCCGGGCTTCGAGCATCGGTCAGATGACGAGCGACCACCCTGTGATTGACCGAAAATTGGCGCTCTTCGCGCCGCGTGGGCGCCCGGTTTCGGCGCTCAAATAGCCACCGACCGCCGCCGGCGGCGCTCGCCGCGCGGTAGATTCCGGTTTTGACTAGATTGCCCGCATATTGTTCCACCATGGCCAGCGGCGCCTGCCGAAAGTCGCGGACAAAGATCGTGCGCTGATACCCCAGGGCCAACAGCGCCTGCCGCATTGCCGAGGGCGACCAGCTTTCGTGGTAGGCGTAACCGACACGCCGCATCACGGCAAAATTCTGGTCGGCCAATACGCGCATCAGATAATCGGCGTCCTGTGCCCGACGAAGGCGAGGATCGAAGCGGTGGCGAAGAGCCTGACGGCGACGGAGCATGATCGGGGGAAATCCGATATCGGGAAGCCGGCGGCGCGTATTTCGCCGAATCTCAACGGCCTCTTGCCCAAATTGGCGAATGCCGGTCAATTCGCCATTGCCGTCGACCACGGCCAGCGACATGCCCACCGCCGCCAGATCGTCGCGGCTTTCTATCACCGCCAATTGGTGAGCCAATTTATCGGGATAATACCAGTCGTCGGCGTCGAGCATGCAGATAAAGCGGCCCCGGGCCATCTCAAGGCCCTTCTGGCGAGCCACCGAGCGTCCACGATTGCGGGCGAATCGAACCAGTCGGATGCGGCGATCGCCGATCTTTTCGACGATGGGGCAAATAGGTGTAGGCGAGCCGTCGTCGATGACCACACATTCCCAATTGGCCATGGTCTGAGCCCGCAGCGACGCCAGGGCCTTTGCCAGTGTATCACCGGCGTTAAAACAGGGAGTGATGACGGTGACCCGTGGCGTCGTCACTGCTCATCCCGAAGAATTGTGCGCAGCGCTTTGTCGACGGCGAAGACGTGCTCATCGTCGACGTCAAATTGGCGCAGCGATTCCGCAAGCCGCAGTACATATTCCGTATTGGGACCGCTTGGCCCGCAGGCATGACAGACCTGTCGGGCGATCTCTGTCGGCGAAGCCGGCCCTAAAAAATTGGGGTTATCCTCGGTGGCCACGTATACCAGCGCCTCGTCGACGGCGACCTGCGAAGCGCCTGAATAAACGGCCACCCGGTGGCGCTCATATCCCCCTTTTTCGCGATGATCGAGTTTGGCCAAAACCCGCGATGCCTCGTCGCCCTCGATCTTAAAAGCCATCCCCCAGGTGGCCGCCGAGTCGTCGGGCAATAAGGTGACCACCCGTCCGGGATTGCCGGGCACGCCGCGGTGATCGAAAGAACCCTGATAAAAGCGGCGCTGCCAGCCGCGGACAAAGCCCACCCGTCGATCTACCCAGGCAAAGCCCGGTTTCCAGATCAGTGAGCCGTAGCCGAATATCCACATCGCGTTATCTCTCCATGCCGTTGCCGGGTTGCGATCAGGCTTGATACCCCTAAATCTATTGCCGCCCCCCCACAAGGACAAGCCATCACCTTTTGCCAACAATCTCGCCATCACTGCACTTCCCCGAAAAAGTCTGATAAATGGATCGTCGTCGCTGGCGTCACTTTATTTAAAGCAGGTCTAATTCCATGACGATCGCCGTTCCCCCTCAACCGATCTTTGGAAAAATCCGCCACGTCCACATGGTGGGCATCGGCGGAATCGGCATGAGCAGCATCGCCGACGTTCTGCTGGAATGGGGCTTTGTGGTCAGCGGCTCCGATCTGCACAGCTCGCAGATCACGACCCAATTACAAAAGCGCGGCGCCACCGTCTTCATCGGTCACGAAGAAAAAAATGTGGGCGACGCCGATGTGGTGGTCCACACCAGCGCCATCGATGCCAGCGACAACCCGGAGACCCGCGCCGGTCTTACGCGCGGGCTTCCCGTCATCAATCGCGCCGAGATGCTGGCGGCGCTGACGCGGCGCAAATTCGGGGTCGGCATCGCCGGGACTCACGGCAAGACGACCACCACTACCCTGGCGGGCCACGTGGTGCGCGCCGGCGGGCTCGATCCGACGATCATCGTCGGCGGGCGGGTCCACGGGTTTGAGGAGCGAAACGCCGTGGCCGGAAGCGGTGATATCGTGGTCGTCGAGGCCGACGAATTCGACCGCACCTTCTTGAAATTATCCCCATCTCTGGCGGTGATCACCAATATCGAGTGGGAGCACGTCGATATCTACGATGACCTCGAGGATACGCGCCGGGCATTTGTCGAATTCGCCAATAAGGTGCCCTTTTACGGCGCCATTATCGCCTGCGTCGACGATCCGGAGGTGCGCCGCATCATTCCTCGCCTAAAGCCGCGTGTCGTCAGCTACGGAACTGCCGAGGAGGCCAGGCTTCGCGCCGTCGACGTGCGCGACGAGGGGTTTTATAGCCATTTTACAGTCGCATTAGACGGCGAGCCACTGGGCGAGGTCTCATTAAAGGCGCCGGGAGCCCATAATATGCGAAATGCCCTGGCCGCCATCGGCGTGGGACTCGAATTGCGCATTCCCTTTGAGCAAATTGCCGAGGGACTCGCCGATTTTTCCGGCGTCTTTCGCCGCTTTCACAAGCGGGCCGACATCAATGGCGTGCTCGTCATCGACGACTACGCCCATCATCCCACCGAGGTAGAAGCCACCTTAAAGGCCGCCCGGCGCGGCTGGGGAGATCGCCGCATCGTCGCCGTCTTTCAGCCCCACCTTTATTCGCGGACCAAAAAATTCCACCGCGAATTCGGCGAGGCCTTAGGCTGTGCCGACCTGGTGGTCCTCACCGACGTCTACCCGTCGCGCGAAGCGCCCATCGACGGCGTCGACGGCCAACTCATTGTCGATCATATAAAAGAGCAGGGCCACGAATCGGTGGACTACGTCGCCGACAAAACACAGCTCGCCGATCATCTGCTGGACATCGTCTCTCCAGGCGATCTGGTCTTGACCATGGGCGCCGGCGATATAAGCCAGATCGGCGCGCAATTTGCAGAACAACTACAACGGCTCTGAACCGCAAAGGACGCAAAGAAGGCACAAAGGTTTGGTTGGGCACCTTCGGGGCGGGGGCCCGTGGTCAAATAACCACCGAAGTTCTTTCGACATGATACCATCCAGCCAGCATGAGCACGGGAGTCGCTACGCCGAAAAGGCCTCCAGGGATCAAATAACCACCGAAGTTCTTTCAACATGATAACATCGAGCCGGTATGAGTTCTGGAGTCACTGCGTCGAAAGGGCCTCGCAGGATTTGAATCTCCCCCGATTGCCCGACCGACAGCACCTGACCGAACCTTTGTGTTTTCTTCGCGCTCTTTGCGGTTCCCCGTAGTTGTTTTTTCTTCGCGCTCTTTGCGGTTCCCCGTAGTTGTTTTTTCTTCGCGCTCTTTGCGGTTCCCCGTAGTTTTTGACACCCGAGGTCGATGATGTCCCGATATTTTAAAACCCTCGTGCTGGCGGTGATTTTGCCCGGCTTTTTGGCCTGCGGCAGCACGCAGAGTGCACAGAGTGCGCCGCCACCGCCACCACCGTCACAGCCGCAGGGGCATCAGCAGATAGCGGAACGGGCGCCGGCTTATGACGATGTACTTGTCGAGTCGGCCGCTCCCTCCAGTCGCGGGTCCACGAGCACCTATGCCTCGCGAGGAGCGACGGCCCAACCGCAGCCCGACCCCCCACCGGATGCCGAACTTCCCGAGGTGGATGCCGAACAGGCGCGCGACCAGCAATTGATCTATACGGGGGCTATCGTCCTCGCCATCTATGATGTGGAGGCCATCCAGCGCGAAGCGCTGAGCCTCGTCGAGGAGTTGGGTGGCTACGTCTCGGAGCGCTCCTCAAATCAGATGACGATCCGAGTGCCCGCCGCAAAATTCCGGGACGCCCTCGACGAGTTGTCGGCACTGGGCGACGTGCTCGACAAGAGCTGGAAAGCCCAGGACGTCACCGAAGAGATGCGAGATCTCGACATCCGGCTGCGAAATTCACTGGAGCTTCGAAACCGCCTCGAAGCACTTCTCGAAGAGGCGGAGTCGATTCAAGAAGCTCTGGAGATCGAGTCGGAGCTGGAGCGAATCACCCTCGAGATCGAGCGAATTCGCGGCACCCTCCAGAATATGGAAGACCGCATTGCCTACTCCACCATCGAGCTCAGCTTCGACGCCATCGAAAGCGAAGACGTGCCGGGCGATGAGTTTTTGCTTCCCTTTTCGTGGCTCTACACTCTCGGTCTGGAGGCCCTGTTGCGGGCCCCGGAGGTGTACCGATGAAACCGACTGCTATGAATCTAATCGGCCGCTTTGTGTTCATCTGTGCTCTCTGGGCAATGGTCGCCGGCTGTGGGGCGTCATTCGATATTGAAACTCCGCCGGAAATGGTGGCCGTAGAGCACGGCAGCAATAAATATGTGGGGATGACCCACGAGGGCGTAGTGGTGAGGGTCAACGTCTATTCTCAGGGAGAGGGCTCGCGGGATGTCCCGCAGGGCTCGCACGAATTCTGGCTGGCGTCGACCCGTGAGCGAATGCGGACCACCGGGGGCTATGCTTTGCTCGACGAAAAAGAGGTCCAATCCTCAGACGGCCACGGCGGCACCCGTCTTGAGTTTGGCCGCGATCAAGACGGCGTGCCCTACCGCTACTGGATCACCCTGTATGTGACCGACGACAATATCCACGTCATCGACGCCGGCGGGCGACAGGACCGCTTTGAAAATGCGCAAGACGCCGTCGAACGGGCCCTGGAAAGCTATGTGGTGGAGCGCTGACAACGACTCTGAACCGCAACGGCTTTGAACCGCAAAGGACGCAAAGAAGGCACAAAGGTTGGGGCAGAGCTATCGGTCGTGGGCCTGGGGTCATTCAAATCCTGCGAGGCCCTTTCGGCGCAGTGGCTCCAGCGCTGATGCCGGCTGGATGCTATCACGTCGAAAGAGCTTCGGTGGTTTTTTGATCACGGGCCCTCGCCCCGAAGGTGCCCAACCAAACCTTTGTGTTTTCTTCGCGCTCTTTGCGGTTCCCCGCAGTTATACCACGCAGGTCATCGACAGATAGCGCAGCTCACTGCTATCGGCCTTTCCGCGATAGATGGGTCGAAAGCCGTAAGTCTCAAATAAAGCGCGGGCCTCCTCGTCCTGCTCGGGCACGTCGACGCGGACGCGGCCAAACCCACCCTGGCGGGCCCGATGGAGGCAGTCGTCCATGAGATGATTGCTCAGTCCACGACCCTGCATCCGGGGGAGAATGCCGAATTTGGACAGATAAAAATCGTGCTCCTCCACGGGCGCAAAAAGCCCGCTCAGATCATCCATGCGCGCCCGGAGATCGGAGTAGCTATGCTCGCCCATCTCCCGGGCCAGATCGAGGAGATCGGCCTGGCGACAGCCGGCGAGCTCTCCGCCGGCGACGGCAATATATCCGCCGCCGATGCGGTCGTCGGCGATCAACAGTCGTGAGCGCTGCAGAGCCAGCTCCGAGGAGCGCCTTTTGAGCCAGCGTGTGATGATATGATCGGTGTCGATACCTCGCAGAAAGACATCGTAATATGGGCGGCCCGATTCTCGGACCCAGGGAACGATATCGTCTATCTTTTCATCGCCCTGAGGCAATTTGTGGCCCCAGACGATCTGAATTTGTTGTGAACGTCGTGTCATGAATTTTCCCCCAGACAAACCGAATGTATGAAATGAGCGGCGCGATGGCGCCAGCCCTCACAGATGGTGAACTCAGGCGCGTCAGCGATAGATCGTCGAATGAATTTGGTCGTCGTCAAACGGTGGTGCGCGACAGATGGTCATAATAATTACCTCGATTGAGATCGGCGCTCACCGCCCGTGGAGCGATGGGCGAGTAGAGCGCCGGGATCACGGCGAAGGATTTCACAGGAGGCGACCGCGAAGTCCCGGGCGCTGCAGGATTCGACGACGCTGCTTCCCAGCTCGGCGCGGCACAACTGCCTTTCCTGGCGCAGCATCCGGTGGACCGGGGCCAGACATAAATTCGGCTCCCGGCCCTCGTTTCCGGCATAGGTATGAAAGCTGCGCATCCGCTCCTGGCCCTGATCGACGTAGCGGCCCCGGCAGATCATCCATCGCCGATAGGGCACGCCGATGCGCTCTTCGGCCCACCGGATCATACAGGTACTCTCCAGGGTACAGCCAAAGGTCAGAATCCGGGCGTCATAGTCGATCAGAGCGTCAAAAGGGCCTCCCTTGCCAAAGGCGCTGGGCGTGTCCCGCTCGGTGATCGCCTCCGCAAGCGGCCCCTCGGCACTGACGGAATGAATGGCGTGACAGGAGCGCTGTGAGTCGGGCAGAAGGCGAAGATATTCGGCAAAGCTGCCCATACCTGTGGCCGGAGTAAATTGCCGATCAAAGGGCTCACCGCGGCGAAATGCCAGATGAAAAGTGGGGACCACGATCGTGGCCTGCCGACCTACAAGCCTTCGCAAAGTGGAGTAAAACCGCGATGAGATCTCGACCAGTGGCGTATCGATGATGCGGCCCGGCGCATATAGCGCGGTATGAACCAACACCACCGAGCCCTCGGCAAGACCGACACCTCCCAGAGCACATTGAAGAGCGCGACGAGAATAGCTCTGCACGTTTATACCTCCCGGTGTCGAAGCAGTTGTTGCATGGCCCGGCGATCGAGTTTTCCCCGCTCGTTTTGCGGCAGACGGGGCAGGCCGACGATGCGATCGGGGACGCTGGCCCGCGGTAATTCGCGGCGGCATTGGGCTAAGAGATGGCGATCGTCGATGGCCTCCTCGCTGGCCACCATTCCCACCAGCCCGTACACCCCGGTGGGATCGGTGGGCCAGCCGACGGCGGCGGCCATCGAGTGGCCACAGGCCCGGCGAAGTGCCCGGTCAACCTCGCTTAATTCGACGTGGTGGCCCCGCAATTTGATCTGATCGTCGAGTCGCCCCAGAAAGTGCAGCAGGCCGGCATCGTCGATCTCCACCAGATCGCCGGTGCGAAACCACAGGCGATCGCCCTGGCCATCGATACTTACAAACCGCCGCTGCGTGGCCTCCGGGGCCCGCCAGTAGCCATCGGCGAGCTGGGAGCCGCTGAGCAATAATTCCCCGCGCTCCCCGCGGGCCACCGGGCAGTCGTTGTCATCGACGACCAATGCCCGTTGCCCCTCGAACACCTTTCCCAGACTGACCACGCCGCGCCGACCATCGCGCTGTGGCGGCCCGCCACCGAAGCGATACGAGGTGACGGCCACCGTCGTCTCCGTGGGGCCATACAGATTAAAAAGCGATGAATTCGGCGCCGCCTTAGCCCAGGCCCGGGCCACCGATACCGGCAGCGCCTCCCCGCAAAACAAGCTGTCGCGAAGAGTGGGAAAACGCCCCGGAGAAAGCTCGCCCAGCCGCTGCATGGTCATGGCCACGGTGGGCACCGAGAACCAGCGCGTCAGCCGATGCTGCTGGATAAAACGGGACGGATCCATGCGCTGCGGAGATGTCCAGGCCACCAGCGAGGCCCCGGCCGACCAGGTGGCAAAGAGATCGTGGATCGATAGATCGAAGGTCAGCGGAAAGGTATGAGAGCAGCGATCATCGGGCCTTATCGGCGCCCGGCGATCGATGGCCTCCAGATAGGCCCGGGCATTGTCATGGCTGACAGCCACCGCTCGCGGGGCGGCCGTGCTTCCCGAGGTATATATAAGGTAGGCCGGCGCCGTCGTGCCCGTCGGGGCCTTGAGCGGCTCATAGACGTCGCGAAGATCGGGCGCCGCGCGGTAGCGATGCCGAGGATGGCGGGCAGCCACCCCGCGAAGCGGACCGGCCTCCGGGGCCACCACCGCCATCGGCGAGCCCACCTGTTGCAGCAGGGCATCGAGCCGGTCGAGCCCCTCTACTCCCACCACCAGGGTGTCGATGCCGGCGTGGTCGACAATCTCATAAATCCTCTGCGGGGGATATCCGGGATCGATGGGCAAAAATCCCCGCCCGGCTCCCAGGACTGCCAGTGTCCCCGCATAAGCAGTGAGACTTCCAGCGGCCAGCAGTCCCACCACGGGACCGTCGCCGCACTGAGATTCGGCGATGGCGGCCCGAATCTGGGCCGCAAATCCGGACAACTCCCGGTAGGTCCAGCGCCGGTCGCCCAGATAAAGCGCCACCCGATCGGGATGACACTGCACCGACTCGACAAAGCCCTCCAATAACGATCCCATTTAATTCCCCCCCGATACCGATTTGTGGTGTGTTCCCAGATAAAGGTGCACACCACGACCGACAGTGTCGAGATGGAATCGCTAATTCCCCGCTTTAATTTTATCTGCTCTCGTCAGTTCTCGTCCGGAAATTCCCAATTGAAGCAGTGGCGAGATGAAATCGATGAGATGGCTACTTTGCAAAAATGAAGGAATATCAGCAGGTTATCCCAGGGGTTGAGCGAATGGCCAGATCGCGACTTCAGGCGACACCTGCGACCTTGATGAGGTTTCCGGACGAAAAACAGTTAACCCGCGCTATTCACAAGACGTCGTGAATAAATAGAATTCGGCGTCGAAAGCGCAAAATTGAGCCCCGCGACCGGCCTGACCGCCTCTCGCGCTGCAAGCCCGAACCTCACTTATTGAGCTGTGCAATAACAACCCTCCTCGGGAGTCCAGGATTGGAGATAGTCCTGAAACTCATCGAAATACGTCGCCCCATCTCCCTGATGGATATGTGAGCCCTGCGGGCAGCTACACTGAAAATCCTGCTCGTAGCACGCCGCCCCCTCCCAGGCGCCGGAGACATCCTCAATCTCCCAGGGATATCCCGGTTCACCACAGGGATTGGGTCCCCAGGCGTCCTCGTCCCAGCCCTGATTGGGGCTGGAATGATCTTCCCAGACACCTTCACATTCTCGGAAGTCCTCCCAGCTCTGGGCGATATTATCGACCTCGCCATCACAACTATTATCGAGCCCGTCGCATACTTCGGGCATCGGTCGGCGGGCCGAGCTCGTCGGCTCCTCGCAGACCGGTGGGGACGTGCCTTCGCATAATATCTCGTCATTGCCGGGCTCACAGCGGTTGACGCCGGCGGCGATCAGATCGTCGGGATCGACGAGCTCTCCGTCGCAGATGATGGTGATCTCCTGGATGATCCAATCCCAGATGACCTCACAGTCGGCATCACAGGGCATGCCGTGGATATCGTCGTGCTCCTCGCAGAAGAAGGGGCAGGGATCGATGGGCGGCCCGGTGCCACAATCATCGCAGGCCGGATCGTTGTCCATCTGATTGGCGCATTCGTATTCCCCGGAGGGACATGCCTGTCCGGGATTTGTCCAGGGCGGCTGGGTGATATCGCCCTCGCCGGCGCAGGGGCAGGGGGCGCCCTCGTACATGCTATAGCAATTACAGGCCAACTGCGTCTGCACCCCCGTATAGTGGCCATCACCACCGCCGGAGCCCAGCTCCTCGCAATACTCGCCGGTCAGGGTGACTTGATTTCGCTCGGTATTGGCGAAATGCCAGCCACCGGTCGGCGCGTCGCAATAATCGCTGTTATTGGCGCACTTACCCAGCCAGCAATACTCACCGCCACCACAATCGCTATCGCTCTCACAATAATATTCATCGAACCCCACACACCCCGAAATCGGATGGCAATAATCGCCGCCGGAGCTGTAGTCCGTCTGGTCTGGACAGTCCCAGTCGCCGGCCAAATATTCATCGTAGGGACACCAGCCCTCAAGCCCGGAGAAGCGGCAATAGCCGTCGTGACAGACGTAGTCGTCGCCCTCCCATTCATGGCAATCGCTGTCGTCCTGACATAGCTCATCTTCGGCACCATCCTCCGCGTTTTCAACACAGATATTGTGCCAGCAAAAGCCGTCGTCACAGGGATTGGCGTCGTCGCACCAATCGCCGACGCGCTGGCATCCCAGAAATTCGTGGCAAAAATCATCGGTATCGTCGCAATCGCTGTCCTGCGAACAGGCGAAATACTCGTCGGTGTTGCGGCAGCGACCGCCGGGCAGGCAATATTCGTCGGTGTCCGGGCAGGCTTCGTAATCGCCGAGTCCTCCGATCTCGCTGACGTGCGGCACTTCATCCCAGGTCCCGGTATCTTCGCTGAAGATCTGGATCCGCGCCACCCCCGGATCGTCGGGCACGCCGTCCCACCACCACTGATCATCGACGTCAAAGGTGCAGGCGATATCCTCACCGATGGCGGTGAGGATTTCTCGAAATTGATCTTCACTCGTCGCCAGGGCGCTTCCCGCGCAGACCGTGTCATCCAGAGACTCCCAGTCACCGAGGTGGTCACAGGGGTCGAAGTCGATCCCGCCGGGGCACCCGTTCTCGGCGTTATACCCGCAACAGCCAGTCCCGGCGGCGGCGGCGAGCAAATTATTATAGTCGGTATCCGTGGCGTAGCCGAGCCCCACCACATGGTTGAGATGCCCGTCGTCGAAACGGGAGTCGCATGCCTCCTGAAGAGCGTCGCCTGGATCTAGTGGGTACCCGTCGGTGATCATCACCCCCGCCGCCGACAGATCGGATGAATTCATGGTATCGCTTTCACGCATCTCCTCGAATGCCTCTGCAGTCGGTGTGCCATCATAGGGAGAATAGGCGTTTAAGATGTCTTCGATCTCCGTCCAGCTATCCTCTGATGCCTCCACGTGAATATCGACCTCAACCGACTGATAGGCTCCCCCGGCGAAGGTGCCGAGACCAAAGAAGAGGTCCTCATGGAGCGCATTCACGGTCTGGTCAATGGCACCTTTAGCGATGTCCCACAGCGGTGTGCCGTCGCAATAGCCGCAATAATCGCCGTCGGAATTCTGCTCCGCCCCCGGTGCCCAGTCGGGACAAGAGCAATCCCAGCTCGTTCCCAATGCCTGCATCGACAGCGAGCGGTCGAGCATCAACAGGGCCGCCGGATCTCTACCCTCTTCGGGCGTATGCTCCATGGTCGGGGCGCAATGAGGCCCGAAATAATATTCCCCGGCGATACTGTCGGAAAATACGGCGATCATCCCGAAGGCACCGCCGGCATCGCCTCCCCACTCCGCTCGCCCCTCCCAGGAATTTTGTTCGTCCGCAAATCGTCGCGCCGTCTGCAGTGTAAAGGGAAGTGGCGCCCCACTGCCGAGCTCCATGACCTGATAGCGCGACGGGGCGAAGAGTTCATGGGTGCCCCCTGACCAGTCGGCTTGATCGGCGTTCTCACGGCTCAGCACGGCACCGACGATGACCTTCTCTGAGCCCTGAGAAACCGGCGTGGTCCCCGTGCTAACTTCATTGACATCGTCGTCGAAGCTCGACGCCGTATTGGTGACATCCAAGATCGGAAAATTGCCGTGTATCTCCTGAATGACCGTCATGCTGTGGCGCGGTCCACTGACCCAGGGGTCGTCGTAATGGTCGCGATCATCGGCACTATTTCCCCATTGGGTGACCACGCTCTGCGCTTCGTTGGGACCGGCGATCTTATACCACATCGTCAATCCCCGGCGGGATTCGGTGTCGAATTCCTCGTCGTTTCGCTGCACCGCCACCGACCAACCATCACTCAACATCTCCGCATCCAGCCAGTCAATGCGGTGACCGGACATGGCAATCAACAGATTTCCCTCTGTCGGTGGATCGGGAAATTCCACCTCGACGACGCTCACCCCGTGGGGTTCATCGATAGGCGCCGAGGCCACATTTTCCTGGATCACGTCGCCCGGATCCTGCGCGCTTGCCTCGTCTATGGGCAACCAACATAGAGCCAAAACGGCGACCGCGACGCCCAGGTGCAATATCTGACGGCGTGAATTCAAATCCATTTGCAATGCTCTCATCGCTGGTCTCCCGAATCTTCGAAGCTCATATGCTCCGAGTGATCATCTTCGTCGCAGGCAAGCTCACAACTCTTCGATGTCGATCGCGACATCGAATGAGGCTTCCATCTGCTGCGAGGAGTCAAAAATCAGAAAATAATTCCCGTCTTCCGGCGGATAAAATGTCGTTACGTCCTCGTCGAGGGCGCTCATCAGACAACTGGCGCCCACATCACACTCCTCTTTGATCTGAAGGACTGCGAAGTGATTGTGGCTGTGGCTCCACTCAATGGTGACCTCCTGATCGGCGGTCAAATCCGCCAGCTCCACGACGAATTCTCTTCCCCCCATCTGCAACTCTTCGGCTTCCGGGTGCTCGCAACCGGTAGGCTCGTAGCTATTCATCTCATTATAATATCCCAGCGTTCCTCCCTGGAGGGTCATCGACGCATCGACCGCGATCGGAGCGTCACAGGTATCGCCCACGCAACGATCATTGTAACAACCCATGGGGCAAACGGCGTGATAAATCCTTTCGATATCCGGCGAGTTAAAGGTGGTCTGGCAGGTCTCGACAGCTTCGTCGTCGACGCAACTGGGCTCATGCTCAGATGCGTCGCAGGGTGGATAATCGCGATAGAAAATCTCGAGCTCAATCTCGCCTTCCCCGGTAGCGGGCAACTTCTCAATGACCACGAAGAAATAGAGATTGGCCTGCAGACTGACATTGATGCCCTCTTCGCGGCAGAGGCCATCACCGCTGGCATAGCAATCGTCGACGCGCAGCCCCATCGCCAGGGGTTGCTCGGAGTCGATGGTGACCACCCCGTCGTCGGGTAGGCGAAAGGCGAGGACTGCCTCGTTGCTGTCTTCGACGGCATTGTCGCAACTGACCGAGGTCTGGTTGCCCCACTCGTCGAAGTCGATGGTCACCGTCTGTTCTTCGAAGGGCTCCAGCTCGCCGAGGTTGATCGCCTCGGCGCAGCCGTCGACCGGCGGGAGTTCTTCGTCATCGACGTCGGGCTCGGCGTCTGCTCCCGTGTCGATCTCCACCTCTTCTGGTGCTGCGACATCGGCGTCTGGCGTGACGTCTTCCACGCCAATATCGGCGTCTGGCGTGACGTCTTCCACGCCAATATCGGCGCCGGCGTCTACGGACACGTCGTCATCGTCGCCATTGCCGGTATGAAAGTTACCCGTCGGTTCGGGATCGTCAGAGCAGGCGGTCAGAGCCGAAAGGAGCGGGATCAGCAACAGGAGCGCCATCGTCGCCATTGCTCCCCACCATCGTCGTTGGTTGCGCTGTCGTTTAGTCATCACTGGCCCAAATTGCACTGCCCTCGATCTGCATCACACCTCACAGAACGTTATCTCAATCGTTGATATTGATCTCGAATTGCACCTGCTCCGTCGACGAGCTAAATCGGTTGATCACCAGGTAATAATCACCGGGATCCTCGACCTCCCAGATCACGTCATCGCTGCCACTGTGGCCGAATATACAGCTCGGCGTACCGCCGGAGCACGCCGTCATCGCCCCCACGGCGTAGGCCGAATCGGGCCGGACGACCTCTACGACCTCGTCGCCGGTGAGGCCGGGTAAGTACAACACCAGGTCCTGACCGGAGGTCGTGATCCCGTCACCGCTGCTCGAGCAACCGGCGGTGTCACTCGAAAAGTCGACGTTGTCGTGGAAGCTGCTCAGGTCGACGTCGAGGGTCGTCGACCCCGTAATTTCCAGAACATTGGCACAACTGTCGCCGCTGCACTCGCCGTCGTGGCACCCGTCGGGGCAGGGATGTTCGACCTCTTCGTCACCGCCGGCGCAGCGAAAGACGCTTCCATCGCGGCATTCTCGAGCCCCGGGCTCACAGGCCAGTGGTTCGACCTTTAACTCCAACTCCAATTCGCCGATCTCCACACCGGACTGGGCCTCGACGATCAGGTAATAATCGGTGCCCCCTTCGGCGATCCAATTTTGCTGATTGATCGAACACCACTCGACATTGGCCGTGCTCGCGCACTCGCCGACCCGCAGCTCTTTTGCCAGCGGGGGGACGAATTGGGCGTCCGAGATATGGGCGGTCAGCCGAGTTTCCACTTCAGGCGTAAAGGCAAAGACGGCCTGCGGACTCTGATCGTCGCTGGAGCAGGTCGTATTGTAGAGATTCGGCCCCGTGGCGACGTTGGCCGTGACGTGCTTCGTCTCTTCCTCGCCGATATCGATCCAGATGGGATTGCCGCAGGAAAACCCGGCCTCCGAGGGAATGCACTGGCCCTCTTCACAGACCTGGCCGTCGTCGCATTCCACCTCTTCACAGGGATCGGTGGGCTCCTCGCCAACATCGGCGTCTTCCTCGTCGACGACGTCTGGCTCGTCAACGTCGGCGTCCTCCGTTCCCACGTCGGGCTCATCGTGGCCTCCGTCGCCGCTGGGAATGATGACATTCGACCCCGGCGGCGTATCGTCGTCACTACAGGCCGTCATGGCCCCGACCAGGACGACTACCGCCAATAGCCCAACAATTCGCCGCCATCTTATACTATCCATCATCGTTGATCTCTCTCGCTAAACGGGCAATTTTCGCAGGGCCCACCGCTCAAAGCCCGACCGGCTTCGAGGTAAAAATATACCCTCCGAAGATCGTCAGATAACCTGGCCCTGCAAACTATTGTAACCCCTCTGCTACTTCGTCGCAAATATCTGCTCAGAAACCGACGTCAATACCCCATGAGCCATCACCGTACCATCATGAACGCCGTTAAACGTCGTGGAATGGCTCCGTCGAGACAGGTGCGAATACGTCGGAGAGCGACAACACCTCGGTTCCACTTCTTGAATCACCGTTCGCCGATCTCCGATTTACTTCACCTTCCCACCCGACACGTGCCGGGGTTCCGACACGCCTTGCTGGCGCCGGAGGTCGTACAACACAAGTAGAAGTTAAAGGAGAAGTTGATCGGCGAACGGTGATCGTAGAAACGGTGATCGGAGAACGCCGGGATATCCCGTAGGCCCTGAGTGACATTTGTATTACGAGTGGTTCGACACTGAAGTTCCTTGAAGAATTCGGCGAGGACCGGGCGACGAGGTTGAAGCCGTCAAAGCCAGGCGATGCCCTGGCGTCGTCGAGTGCCGACGGCAAAAAGATCGTCGTTCAGGACTGGCGAAGGCTCAATAGACTTCGGTTTCGAACCACAAGGACTAATTAACCTGCGAGTAGGGGCTGGGGGCTCCGAAGATGGCGCGCTCGGTGTAGGTGCTGTATTCCTCGGTCTCCTTGATGGGCTCCATCAAGGTCTCGTAGTCCTGGTCGCTGAATTCTTTTTGGAGAAGCTTTTTTAGCTGTCCCCCTTCGGCGGGGCCGGCTTCTGCAAAAAAGTCGACCAGAATGCGTCCGGCGGCCCGCTCTCCGCGCTCTTCGCGGCGAGCAAGATAAGCCTCGATGATCTCCTCTGGTGGAAGCTCGGGATCGACGGCCGGCCCCGCCTCTTCGGCGGGCAGGGGAGCGCGGGGATGCTCGGGCACTTCTTTTGCCGGCGGCGCCGGCGCCGGCGCTTCTTCAATCACAGGAGCCGGCGATGCGGAGTCGGTTTCCGCTTCCTCCTCTTCTTCCTCTTCTTCGTCATCGGCTTCAATGATGCTGTCCAGGGCATCATCGGCATTGAGGCCACGGCCCAGAAGTTCGACGGCCATCTCCGAGTAGGTCGCCCCACGATCGGAGGCCATCTCCTTGACCTTTTCAATGATCGCCGCCCCTTCCTTATTTCGTGCCCTCACCACCAATTGCGCCTTATAACTCATGGAAAGTCTCCCGGGATCATCGATTCGAATCCAGCCTTCAACGGGGTATCAATCGTGTCAATCAAGCATCGATCTGCGGCATCGACACCTGCTGATATAGCTACCACGGGCCGCCAATCAACCATTGGCTCGCGATCCGCTTATCTTATCTGCCATGTTCGGCCAATTTACGCAATGATACTTGCCACATACTGTCCAGGTATTGAGGAGCGAAAGTGGCGGTTTTGCCCGTATTTACGGGCCGAACATCGGTTTAAAAAAAAGTGGTTCACGCCAGATAATCCTGCAATGCATTGCGCACCCAGACCATCTCCGCTTTCAGCGCTCCCAGCGCTTCATCGGCGTCTTCAAGTTCTTCGTTTCGCCCCATCTTCTCGAGCTGCTTTGCGGCCTGCACTGCCGAATCGGCACAGAATACTTCTGTGGATCCCTTGATATCGTGGGCGGCGCGAAATACGCCGTCGGGTTCGTCCTCGCTGAGCGCCACTTCTACCTGCTCTAACCAGGAGGGACTTTCCTCTAAAAAGATCTGGGCCAGCTCGCGCAGCATCTCCTCATCTCCGGCCACCCGGCGAAGGGCTTGCTTTAGATCGACAACTTCGTGGTCTGGCTGTTCACTGGAATTCATCTATCTCTCCATCTGTGTGGACTGCTCCATCGGACACCAATTGTTCGTCTTTATCGTCCGCTCCATCGTCGGCCACCGGGCCGAGCTTTTCAATGATGTCGTACATATTTTTCGGAATCACCGGTTTGGCCAGATAATAATCCATGCCGGCCTCCAAGATCTGCTCGCGGTCACCCTCCATGGCGTGGGCGGTCAGGGCGATGATGGGGATATGTTCGCCGATCTCCTCTTCGCGCTGGCGGATGATTTTGGTGGCGGCAAACCCGTCGAGTTCCGGCATCTGAATGTCCATCAAGATGACGTCGAAGTCACGGTCGTTTTTCAGGATTTCGACCGCCTCTTTGCCGTGGCCAGCCAGGACCACCTGGTGGCCCCTATTTTCCAAAAGCCCCACCGTGACCTTCTGGTTGACCGGATTGTCCTCGGCGAGCAAAATTCGCATCGAATCCCGACCGGGA
>SKQC01000048.1 GCA_007119175.1 Myxococcales bacterium
CAAAAGCTAAAAGTGCGGCCAGGCTGGCCGCGGGGCTAAACGCTTAATTACAACTCCATTCCGGGGGCCCATTCATCCATCAGAATCAACTGACTTCGGTCGCCGAGGATATTGCAATATCCGGCAAAGAGTTGTCCGGCCAGATATTGGGTAAACGGGGGATCATCGCTGCTGCGTGTGCGAAGTTCGCTGTTGATCGTCCGTCCGCCGGAGCCCTCGGCGCGGTTTAATTCGTCGGGGTGCAGATATAGGGTCTCGATGCCATCTCCACGGTAGGCGAGAAATTCAATGGTGCCGTCGGTGGCGATATTTTCGATGATGCCGACCAGGGTGTACCAGTCGTTATTTCGGCCGTCCTCGTTGGCGTCGTAGGTATTGTGGAAGAATACCAGGTCGCCGATGCTCGGCTGATTGGAGTGGAACGCCTCGCCATCGGTGCGGCATTGTCGATAAAGCTGGGGGATGTTTTTGGCTGCTTTGTCGTCGAATTCGATATCGTTGACGGCGAGGATGGTATGGATGAATTCGGCGGCCAGTGCTGCCGGATCGCCGTCGACTTTCTCATGGTCTGTCGATGACCTCTGTACAGAGGAGCTGCCGCCGTCGGCCTCGCCGCCGCTATCGTCGACGGTGCGACCGGCTCCAGATGGTTGGTTGCCGTCGTAATTTGCCAGGACGGGCTCCGAGGAGGCATCGACCGTATCAAGTGGCGGTCCCTGCCGGCCGCCGGGACGGGCGTTGTCGAGCTGACGTCGTACAGGTGCGGCGGCGTCACCGTCGGGATGCCACCGCTGGTAGACATAGACCTGTCGCGGTTGCACCCCCGGAGAGGACGTCGAATCGCTACCTGTCGAAGAGGTGCGCGGCGTTTCCATCTCGCCCTCTAAGAGGGGCGAACTATACATATGAAAGGGGGCCGACGATGATGCCGACGTGCAGCCGACGGCGAAAATAATGGTCGAAGCGGCGATCGCCGTCTTCCAGAAATGCGAAATCTTGAACATCTTTACTCTCCGAGGTGTTTCCGTCCGTGGAACCTCATCTCGGCGATGTATGCCCATGTAGGATAACCGCCGAATCACATCCCCAGTGTAGGTGAGATCGGAGGATGACCAAATTTTTTCGTACCCCATGTGAAAACAAGCTGTCAGCGCCATGCGCAACCAGTGCAATGACGGCGAAGGCTTGCGGCGCCCAACGCCGTGGCCTACCGTGTCATTTAATCGAGTCTGGAGATTCTGGCGGCCCTTCGCATAAGCGCGGGACGGTCGACGGGAATCTCGGTGATGGGCCGGGCCGTAAGAGGCGATCGATGAGTCAGGAAAAGCTCGGAAAATACACGTTGATACGTCAGATCGCCGAAGGCGGTATGGCGGAGATCTGGCTCGCCGAGCAGCGGGGACCGGGCGGGTTTAACAAGGAATTGGTCATCAAGCGCATTCTTCCGCATCTGGCGGAGGAGGGCGATATGACCAAGATGTTTTTCGACGAGGCCCGGATCGTCGCCCACCTGACCCATCCCAATATCGGTCAGGTCTTCGAATTGGGTGAGCAGGATGGCGACTATTTTATCGCCATGGAGTATATCGACGGCCTCGACCTGGTTGACCTACGAGAGCAGGTCGACGAGCGCGATATGACGCTGCCCATCTCCTATGGTTCGCGGATTATCTGCGATGTGCTTCAGGCCCTGGATTACGCTCATAACTACGTCGATCGCGACGGTAATCACGTTGGTCTGGTCCATCGCGACATTTCGCCGCATAACGTCCTCATCTCCAATGACGGGGTGGTCAAGCTCGTCGATTTCGGCGTCGCCAAGGCGGCGATCAACACTCACAAGACCGAGACCGGGGCGGTGAAGGGAAAATTCGCCTATATGGCTCCGGAGCAGATCGAAAACGGCGAGCTCGACCACCGCGTCGATATCTTCGCTGTGGGCGTGGTCTTTTTTGAGCTGTTGACCTCGAAGCGTCCCTTTGGCGACGACCTGCAGGCCGTCTCCAAGATCATCAGCGAGGAGCGACCCGACCCGCGAGAGCTGCGAAAGGATATTCCCGGGGAGATCTCGGAGATCATCCTTCGAGCTCTGGCATTGGATCGAGAGGATCGTTTCAGCACGGCGGCGGAGATGGAGCGGGCCATCGAGAATTATCTTCAGGGCGTCGACGGGGTGGTTGGAAAGCGCGAATTGTCGGTGATGGTCCATCAACTGCGCGATCTGGAGGTCAAAAAGCCGACGGAGCAGATGTACGGGTTTCAAAAACACGGCGTCGACCGCCAGGAGCCGCGGGTCACGGTTCGCGAAGGCGATACGTCCAAGGGCGATCGAGTCACTCAGGTGACGAATGAGCCCGATGCCAACGCCGGTTCAGCCGCCGCGGCGTCCGTGAATACGGCGGTGCAATTTGCCGGCGCCGATGCTCCGGCAACACCGAAAGCCCAGCAGCAGTCGGCCCCGGCGAATGCGGACGTTCAGAGTGAATCGGCTCAAAACCAACCGCGGGCGGCGACTCAAAAAAGCATCCCATCGGCGATTCAGGGTCAACCGGCGGCGTCGCCGATGCCGACGGCGGCGGTCAAGCCGCGGGGCGCCTCGGTATTGACCGTGCTGGCGTTTTTGGTGGCCATGGTGGTGATGATGAGTGGATTTGGCATCGCCTCCTATATGGTCCTGGCGAGCGCGGCGGCTCAGACGGAGCCGACGCAGGAGCCTGCTCAATATCAGTGGCAACATGCCGAGGAGGCACTCGTGGTCTTTATCGACGCCAGTGAGCCCTCCGAGGTGTATTACGACGGCAATCCCGTCGGTGAGACGCCGTTCCAGACCTATCTTCGCCCCGGTGAGTATACCGCGGAGCTTCGCCCCCACGAGGGCGGGCGCTACCAGGTGACGGTAAGCGTCGAGGAGGACGAACCGATTCAGCACTATCGATTTGAGTTCTGAACCTGTCCGGCCGTCAGCGACCAGCCATTAAAACAAAAACGACGATGATGGGGATCGGGAGTCACGGATTCGACTTCCAGCCGCACTGCAACCGGTGCGCCGTCTGATTCGCCGGTGGGCACATCGTGTGGTGTCCACTTCGAGGTGTGGCCGTCGATGCGCTCGTCGGCCACGAGCTCGTCGTCGACGTAGAGTCGGTATTCTACGTCGTCGCCCCGGTAAATTCGCGCCGCGCGGTTATCGAGCCCGGCTCGGATTCGCAATATGTCTGCCGGATCATCGACGGTCATCTCGATCGACAAAAACCGGTCGTCCGATGGGGGATAGGCCTGAATGCAGCGCCGCGGTTCGTGTTCGACCTCGAGCAGAGTAGGGCGGATGGTTCCGGCGTTTCGGCCGCCGTCGCAGCGCCATTCGCCGGCGTCGCCGGGACGCCTTCGGCAGTCGTCGACGTCGCCGTCAGAGTCGATATAGCTGACGGTGGCGTCGCCCAATAGGTCCGTAAAATCGGAGGTGACCCGCATCGTTTCCGGCACCGTGACCTCCAATAAGTCGACGGTGTCGAAGGAATGAATCTCCTCTGCCGTGGCATCAAATGGCAGGCGTTCGACGGCGTCGTCGCTGAGTCTGGATTCGCTCAGTATCAAAAAGCGATCGATTCCGCGCAACTCCTCGAGCAGCGGAAACTGCTGGCGATGTAGAAGGTTTCCCACAGGCTGCAGGTGAGGAAGCGGCGTCTCCAGCCACGCAGGATGGACGCGAATTGCGTCGGTGGGCTCGGCAATCTCGACGGCCGCTGCGGCGGCGCGTTCCCAGTCCGCATCATCGGCCGTGCGAGAAAAGCACCACTGGGCGCATATGGTGGCCATGCTCACAAAAACGAGCAGGCCCGCCAGTGAAAGCGGGCCCAGTAGACAGGAGCGGCGGTCGGGGGAGGGCGAAGACATCAGTGAGTGCTCATATCAGGAAGGACTGCGATCGCCACCCTGTTTGGCCTGCGACAGTCCGCCCAGCTCCATCAGGAGGTCTCGGCCATAAAAAGCGTCGGAGCGCTCCGTATAGGGTGGGATATGAACGCCGGAATCCATGCGAATGGCATCACAGGGGCAGGCCTCAACACAGAGGCCACAGACGATGCAGCGAAGCTCGTCGATGACGAAGACGTCGGGGTATTTCTCAATGCCCGGGTCGTCGTGCTCGCCGGCCTCGATGTGGATGCAATCAGCCGGGCAGATCGTCGAGCAGCACATACAGGCCACACAGCGCACCTGGCCGTCCTCGCGCAACATCAGTCGGTGCAGACCGCGATAGCGATCGGGATAATCCGTCGGCTCCTCGGGGTAGTCCCGGGTGAAAATGGTGCGCTTTGATTTATTGGGGCTTAGGTTGCGGAAAAAATGGCCCGCCGTCACCGACAATCCGCGCAAAATCTCGGGGATATAGGATTTCTCCCATAAGCCCTGCTTGACGCGGTCGACCTGTTTGACGTTGACATTACCCATGGTGCACTCCGCTCGAGTTGCTGCGAACGCCGCGCGGCCAAGATAGGCCGCGCGGGCTGTGTTCGGTAGCGATTACCAGATGATGACCAGAACCAGCGCCGTCACAAACAGGTTGGCGATGCTCAGTGGAAGTAAGATCTTCCAGCCCAGCGTCATCACCTGATCGTATCGGAAGCGCGGCAGAGTCCAGCGCATCATAAATTGCAGCCAGACCAAAAACAGGATCTTGAAGACCATGGCGCCGATGCGCAAGAAGATGGAGATCCAGTACCAGACCTCTTCGCCGAATGGCACCCAGTGGCCGCCGAAGATCCGGATGCCGTCGGCGTAGACGTAGGGGAATTGCCAGCCGCCGAGAAAGACCACGGCGACCAGGGCGGCGATAAATACAGTCGCCGCGTATTCGGCGAGCTGCATCATCGCAAATTTCATAGAGCTATATTCCGTAATATAACCGGCGACAATCTCAGATTCGCCCTCGGGCAAATCAAAGGGAGCTCGTTTCGTCTCCGCCAGGCCGGCCAACAGGAATAAAAAGAACGCCACCGGCTGGATCACAATTCCCCACATCGGCAGCCAGTCGCCCAGCAGGTTGCCCTGCATGCGAATCATCTCGTTGATATTGAGCGTTCCGTAGATCATGAGCACACCGGCCAGGCTCAGTCCCATCGAGACTTCGTAGGAAATCATCTGTGCCGACGAGCGAAGACCACCCAGCAGACTGAATTTACTATTCGATGCCCACCCGGCGATGGCCGCCCCATAGACCGATATGGCGGCGATGGCGAAGGCAAAAAGCACGCCGGAATTCATATGCATAATCGAGAAGTAATTCTTCCACTCCGCGCCGGGGCCAGTGCAGATCTCGGTGTAATTTTGATCCGGCAAGGTCTGGACTGTGCCCGTGCAAAAATGATCCATAAAGGGCATGACCGACCAGCCGATAAGCGCCGGCATAAAGACCAGCGCGGGGGCGATGGTATGCAAAAACTTATTGGCGTTTGCGGGAACGATATTCTCTTTTAGGACCATCTTGATCCCGTCGGCTATAAAGTGCGGAAAGCCGAAGAGACTGAACCCGAAAAACTTCGCCTGGTTGGGGCCGACGCGGTTTTGGATCTTTGCCGATTGTTTTCGATCGCCGAGTAGGGTCATGGCACTGGCCACGCCCATGACGAAGACAAAGACGATCACCGTGATTTTGAGAAGACTTATAAGCACTTCGACCATGAATCCATCCTCGTGACAAACACGCGCGTCGGGCCGACAAGACCGGGCACCGAGTCAATACTGGGGGTTATTCCGCCGGTGTCTGGGCGGCCTCGCCGTCATCTTGAGACGCCTGAAACATCTCGTCCTGAATCTGGTGGACGAAGGTATAGCTCAGCGGCGAGCCCATGGCCCGGGCGAGCTTCATAAAGATTTGCCAGTGGGGCAATGAGTCGCCGTGAGGCGCAAAGGCCTGCTCGAAGGGCTGGGCGATTCCGTCGAAGTTGACAAAGGTTCCCTCCGTCTCTGCGTGGGAGCAGGCCGGAAGCGCCAGATGGGCTTTTTGAGACAATTCGGCGTGGTGCTGGCCCTGCAATACGAAGAGGTCGAGCTCGTCGATGGCGTCTAAAAAACGGCCGCGAGTCTCGTCGTCGACAGGCAGGTGCTTTTCCATCATATACAGATTCTTGATAGCCCCGGACTCCATATCCTCGATCAGCGATTCGATATCGCCGAATTGATCGAGCCCATCGAATACGGCGTTGACGCCCTGTCGATTGGGGTTTTTGTCGGCTTTGACCAAAAAGTCGTCCTCCCAGCCGTCGGGTTTTCCGCCGAGGTAAAGATTGTCGACCTCGAGGACGTCGCCGGCAAAGCGCTTTGCCAGATACAGGTCTTCGCAACTGGCCTGGGGGCTGATGACGAAGCCGAAGTGGGAGGCCCCGCCGTCTTTTAAGGCCCGATTGAGTTTGTCGCGAGTGGTCTCGGTGACGCCGTGCCAGTTTAAGGCGGCGCCATTGCTCATCGGGCGGCGGAGGCGATCGTCGTGGACCTCTTTATACGTCAGCCGTCCCTCATCGCACATCCAATAGTCGTTGACCTCGGGGTTGTAGCGCGGGCGATAGCGCTGGATTTCGTTTCTGAAATGCTCGAGGTGAATATTGCATCCGTTGGAGCAGCCGGTGCAGACGCTATCCGTCGAGGTGAGCAGCCATACCCGACATTTAAAGCGAAAATCCCGCGAGGTCAGTGCCCCGACCGGACAGATGTCGGCGGTGCATACCGAGTAGGGATTATCGAGTTCTTTTCCGGGAAAGGTGCGGATTTCTGCGGAGTCGCCGCGCTGAATAAGCGTCAATTCGTTGGTGCCCGTGATCTCTTCGCAAAACCGGATGCATCGGGTGCATAAAATACAGCGCTCGCCGTCGTAGAGCACCTCGGGACCGATGGGAAAGACTTTGACCTTCTGATTTTTCTCGGTGCGCAGACGCGATTCCTGTGCGTCGTAGGCCATATAATAATCCTGCAACTTACACTCGCCGGCCTGATCGCAGATCGGACAGTCGACGGGATGGTTGAGCAGGATAAATTCTAATACCGCCTTCTGGGCTTTGACGACGCGCTCGCTCTTGGTGCGGACCACCATTCCGTCGGTGACCTCGGAGTAGCAGGCGGGCTCCAGGTTCGGGGCGCCCTCGACCTCGACGAGGCACATCCGGCAGTTGGCCGGAATCGACAGAGCTGGATGATAGCAAAAATGAGGCACCTCATAGCCCGCCTGTGCGGCGGCCTTGAGAATCGTGGTCCCTTTTTCGACCTCGAGTTCCGTGTCGTTGATGGTGACTTTTGGCATGGTCGTTGACTCCGGTGCCGGCCCGCCGTCGTCGGCGGACGAGCGTGGTTATTTATCGCATTCGCCACCGATCATATTGACGGTGTCGAATGTGGGAATGATGTCGGCGATCAGGCCGCCTTCAATCAATTTGTGAATGCCTCCCATCATGATCAGACTGGGAGAGCGCACGTGGATCTTCCAGGGCTTTCCGGTGCCGTTGGAGACGATATAATATCCGAGCTCCCCGTTGCCGGCTTCGGTATAGCTGTAGACCTCGCCCGGGGGCACCTGGATGCCCTCGAAGATGATCTTAAAATGCGAGATCATGCCCTCGATGGTGTTGTAGACCTTTTCTTTTTCGGGAAGCATCACCCGGGGATCGTCGGAGTTGATGGGACCGGGCTCCATTTTCTCAAGGCATTGGTCGATGATCCGAATCGACTGTACGATCTCGTCCATTCGCACCAGATACCGGTCGTAATTATCGCCCTTCGAGCCGACGGGAACGTCGAAGTCGACCTCGTCGTACATAAAATAGGGATGGTCTTTTCGCACATCGTAGTCCACGCCGGTCGAGCGCAGGCATGGGCCGGTATAGCCGTAGGACAGGGCCATATCCGGGGTGAGCACTCCCGTGCCCTGGAAGCGATCCAAAAAGATTCGATTCCGCGTCAGTAGCTGGCCTATTTCCTCGCGAATCTCAAAGAGCCGTTTTTTCGTGTATTTCCATCGCTCCTCAAAGCCCTCGGTGAGATCGTCTTTGAGCCCGCCGATTCGCCCGTAGCTGACGGTCAGTCGAGCGCCCGTGACCTCCTCGATGAGATCCCAGACCAGCTCTCGGCCCTCGATGGCATATAAAAAGGCCGACATCGCCCCCAGCTCCAGAGCGGCGGCACCGGTGCAGGTGAGGTGGTCGGAGAGGCGACTGATCTCGCCCATCAGAGTGCGGATCCAATTACAGCGCGGAGGAACGTCGATCTCCAACAGCCGTTCCACGGCGAGGGAGTAGCCGAAATTATTGAGCAGAGGGCTGACGTAGTTGAGTCGATCCGTGTAGGGAAAGACCTGGGTCCACGTCGAATTCTCTACCTCTTTTTCAAATCCGCGGTGCAGATAGCCGACCTCGGTCTCACACTTGATGATCTTTTCTCCCTCCAGCGTCAGGGTAAAGCGCACCGTGCCGTGAGTGGCAGGGTGGCTGGGACCCATCTGGAGGATCATCGGTTCGGTGTGAACGTCCTGATCGATCGGTTCGTAGATGTCTTCGGCCATAATCGCTTTCCGGCGGTTGTTCTCGAGATAAGGCGGTGGACTCGAGACGAAATTAATTGTCGCGCGAGCCCTCGGCAGGTTTGTTTTTGACGAAGACGTTGAACTCCTCGACGCTGTCTCGCTCCCGAGATAAAAGCTCGATGCGCGGCTGGGCATCCTGCTTTCCGTAGTCCTTGCGCAGCGGATGGCCCTCGAATTCCTGGTATAATAGCACCCGTCGAAGATCGGGATGATCTACGAATTCGACGCCGTACATATCCCACACCTCGCGCTCCGTCCATCCGGCGCAGCCGTAGAGATGGGAAATCGTCGGCACCTTGCAATCGTCTTCACTGACGACGACCCGCAGGGTGAGCATATGCTTAAATTCGATACTGTAGAGCACGTACACGACCTCAAATCGGGGGTCGCGGTGCATATAGTCCACACAGGTGATGGCCCGCAGAAAATCCATCTGCGTTTTTTCGTCGTCCCGCAGTCGTTCTACGATCTCGGCGAGGCGGTCGCGCTCGATGACCACCGTGTCGTTGCCCAGCCGCGAATGACTGTCGAGGACCTGATCCTCGAAGTGCTTTTTTACGAATTTGATGAGCTTTTTGGCCATGGATACGTCCGAAATCGGATGGTGTTCCGCCCGCGGCTAAACGCCAAGAGCCAGGGGACTGACGGCCCGGCGACGCCAGGGCTGCGCAAAAGACTTAGCCCCGTTCTTTTTTGCGGTCGATCTTCTCGAAGAGGGGCTCAGAGGCCGGGCGCTCGTCGCGCTGACGGACCTTTTGTTCGTAATCGTATTTTCTCCAGGGCTCCTGCTGAATTTTATCCTGTAACTTCATCAGGCCGTCGATGACCTGCTCCGGTCGCGGCGGGCAGCCCGGAATATAGACGTCGACGGGGATGATCTTGTCGATGCCCTGGATGGTGGCGTAATTGTCGTAAAATCCACCGGTGGAGGCGCAGACGCCGAAGGCCATCACCCATTTGGGCTCCGCCATCTGCTCGTAGATACGTCGCAGCATCGGGCCCAGCTTGTGGTTGACCGTTCCCACGACCCATAACAGATCGGCCTGACGCGGTGAAAATCGCGGAATTTCAGCGCCGAATCGCGCGATATCGTAGCGCGCGCTGGCCGTCGCCATATACTCCATGCCGCAGCAGGCAGTGACGAAGGGATACTGAAATAGCGAGTATTTTCGCGCCCAGTTGACGGCGCTCTCCAAACGGGTGGTGAGCACCTCGGGCAGTTGATGTTCTAGTCCCATTCGAGACCTCCTTGAGTCCACTCATAGACGAGCCCGATGGTCAGGATCGCCAAAAAGATGGCCATGACGGAAAATGAATACAACCCGTGTCCCATGGCGATGCTGTCGCGCCAGCTCATGGCCCAGGGGATGACGAAAATCGCTTCCAGATCGAATAGGATAAAGCTGATCGCCACCAGATAAAATTTGATGCTAAAACGCATCCCGTGGGGCTCTCCGATCGGATCGGAGCCCGACTCGTAGGGCATCAACTTTTCCGGGGTCGGGTTTTCGGGCCCGAAAAAAGTGGCCAGACTGATGATGACACAGACGACGACGAGCGCCATCAGGGCCAACAGAATCAACGGGAGATAATCAAAAATTAGCATGAGCCGAACTCGTCCCATCCAGGTGGTCAATCGCTACCGGACACCCCTTCAAAGTGCGGTGTCACAACGGGGGCTGAAACCAGCCCGAGCCCTGCCTAACACGCCCCATTACAGGGTGTCAAACAAGGGGTTTGGTAGAAGCACGTCGCTCCTGGGATTGCGTAACGGATAAGGGGTATCGAACAATTCCGGGCGGGGTTCATCTACCTCTGTGGTTTTCGCGCTACCCCACAGTCTCGTTCGCTCCGCTCTCTCGCCAGCTCCCCTGGGAGGGGAGCCGACTCTTCATGTGACTCCGGGGTTCGATGGCCCTCCTCCCCTTTTAGGGGAGGTGCCGCGAAGCGGCGGTGGGGTTGCTCCGATCTACCCCACAGGCTCGTTCGCTCCGCTCTCTCGCCAGCTCCCCTGGGAGGGGAGCGAGGGTTGGCCTGCAAGCCTGTTCAGCTTTTTCTTGACTTCGAGACAACTGTTCAGTAGTTTTTAGGCGATATTTATCAAAATCGGTCCACTTTACTACGGCCCAGGAAAATGAGGATGACACCGAGCGACAAATTGACCAATCGACAGGCCACGGTACTCGAGGTGATAGCAAAGCATATCGAGGAATTGGGCTATCCGCCGACGATTCGCGAACTGGGCGACGCGCTGGGCATCAGTTCGACAAATGGTGTCAATGACCACCTGAAGGCATTAGAGCGCAAGGGATATCTGAGCCGTGCGGACGGGAAATCGCGGACCATGCAACCCCTATTCTGGCCCGATGGCACTGTTTATGAGGGCGGTCGCAGTGGCAATACCGACGTTGAGCGCGATGTAGAGGTCAATCAGATCCCGGTGGTGGGGCGCATCGCCGCCGGTGCTCCGATCACGGCCGTGGAGCAGACCGAGGAGGTCGTCGCCCTGGGCGAGGGATTGCTCGGCAGAAGCGATGAGGACGTATTCGGTCTGCGCGTCAACGGGGAGAGCATGATCGACGACGGGATCTTCGACGGGGATTATATCTTCGTTCGACGTCAGCCCGACGCAAGAGACGGCCAGATCGTTGCCGCCATGGTCGACGGCGAGGCGACGGTCAAGAGGCTTTATAGGGAAGGGGAGAGGGTGCGGCTTCAGCCGGCTAACGAGGCGATGGAGCCCATCTACGTCCATGCCGACGAGGCCAAAGAGACGGTCGTGCTCGGCCCGGTGGTCGGAGTCTTTCGGCGCGTGGATTAGGAGGGAACTAGAACAAACCGATTCGGCCCTGGGCGCTCAAAGAGAAGACGTCCATCGATAAAGCGATGGCGATATGCAGGAAGACGCCGGGCCAGATCGAGCGCAGGTGATAGGATAGGGCCCCCAGGGCGAGGCCGGCGATAATTGAGCCCAGAGTTTCCGGAAGCGGCTTTCCGAAGTGGATCATCACGTAGGGGATCATGGACACGAAGATGGCGTAGACGCCGAATCGATGTTTGAGCCCGTGGATCAGAAATCCGCGATAGAAAAACTCGAGGGCGAAAAATTGAGCGGCGTATAAAAGTTGCCAGACCACGAAGTCAAAGACGCTGCGGTCGGCCAGGTGATAAAATGGGTAAGAGGATTGAAAGGTGTCGGTAAAGCTTGCGACCAGGACGAAGGGCAGCATCACCAGATATAGGGTCAGACAGACGCCGAAGGTCGTCGATGAGCCCGGAAAGGGCAGGCCGTAATCGGCGAGGCGATGCTTCCACAAAAAGCGGATCAACAAGATGGGTACCACGAAATAGCCGAGCACCGTGGTGCCGCTCCAATAGGCCAGCCGGGCCAGGCGTCCGTAATCGGGGTGTTGAAACCAGGTCGATAGCGCCTCATTTGGATCGGCGAAAAAAGGCGCCACGAAGTATTCGAGAGTGGCCCAGTCGTTGGAGCCACCGAAATAATTGAGTAGCGACAAAATAACGGCGCCGACGATAAAGACGACGATCAGGCGGGTATCGATTTGTCCTGGCGGGCGTGACAGTTGATCGTCGAGGCTGGCCTGTTCGTGATCGGCGAGGGCCTGACGGGTCTGTTTTATGAGGGATTGCAGGGAGGCTTTCATGGTGCGGCCGTTTCGTTGTGGCCCTTGTCTCCACCGAGGCGGCGTCGGACAATAGGCGCCGTCCATGGATTTGAGCTGGCGCTCGCCTTTTGGGCGGTGGCCGGAGTTCGGCGCACCTTGTAAGACAAATTGGTCGCACACGCCAGCAGTGGAGTGGCTCAGTCGGAATATCGAGGTCGAGGTCGTTGGATTTTATGAGTATTGAAGGCGAAGCGAGATGGCGGAATACGGCGGCGCAATACAGTGCGTCCGAACCGGCTCCGGTGGCGGTATTGCCCCCGGAGTTGGCCAATCAGATTGCCGCCGGCGAGGTGGTGGAGCGACCGGCGTCGGTGGTCAAAGAGCTTGTGGAAAATAGCCTCGATGCCGGCTCGCGCCGGGTGGAGGTGGTCATTGAAAACGGGGGGCGAGATCTGATCCGCGTGGAGGACGACGGCTGTGGAATGGCCCGCGAGGACGCCCTGCGCGCATTAGAGCGCCACGCGACCAGCAAGATCACCGACGTCGACGACCTCTTTGAAATCGGCAGCCTGGGCTTTCGCGGCGAGGCGCTGCCATCGATCGGTTCGGTCTCGCGCATGGAGGTATTGACCAAGCCCCACGGGGCGATCGCGGGAACGCGAATCTTTGTCGAGGGCGGCACGGTGCGCGAGGTCGAGGAGACCGGAAAGGCGGCGGGCACGACAGTTTTAGTGGAAGAGCTTTTCTTCAATACGCCGGCGCGCCTGAAATTTTTGAAGACTCCGGCCACGGAGACCCGCCATATTACGGAGATGCTCACGCGCATGGCGCTGAGTCGGCCAGATGTGCGATTCAAACTTCGAAAAGACGGAAAAACCCGTCTCGACCTGGCGGAAGTAGATAGCCTCAAAGACCGGATCTTGGCCGTGATGGGGCGCGAGGTCTACGACGATTTATATCCGACCTTCGATTATCCGGCGATCCACGGTGTGGTGGCCCGGGGATATTTCTCAAAACCGGGCCATTCGCAGCGATCGCCGCGCAATATCTACACCTTCGTCAATGGCCGTTACGTTCGCGATAGCACGATTCAGGCGGCGATTCGAAAGGGCTATAAGCAGATGCTGGAGCGGGGCCGCTATCCGAGCGCAGTGTTATTTTTGGAAGTTCCGTTCTCCCTGGTCGACGTCAACGTTCATCCGGCGAAGACGGAGGTGCGTTTTGACGATACACAGCCTGTGTTTCGGGCGGTCTATCACGCGATCGCCGACGCCCTTGCCGAGGCCCCGTGGCTCGACGA
>SKQC01000338.1 GCA_007119175.1 Myxococcales bacterium
GAGACGGAGAGATGGATACCGGCGATTCCTTCAAAGTTACCAGTGCACTCGAGACCTTCGGACCCGGCGCCGACGGACCGGAAGGCTTGAGCGAAAGGCCCACATTGCGCTGGGGCAATATTGCAAACGGCGACTATTACGACGTGGTCGTCTTCGACGCCTTCGGCGACATTGTCTTTGAGGAAACGGGAATCCAACAACAGGGCGGACAAACCGAGTATACCGCCGAATACGACGGTCCCTTCGATGAGGGCATGTACTACCAATTCCGGGCCACGGCTCATCGGATGGGCTCGCCGGTGACGAGCACCGAGTTTTTACTCGGCGTCTTTTACGCGGAGTGAGTGGCGCTGCTGCCGTCTTCTCTGCGCCAGCGCCGTCCGCCGGTCTGGATATCCCATAGATCGGAGTAGATTCCGCCGGCGGCCACAAGCTCGTCGTGGTCGCCGGTCTCTGCGATCTCACCGTGGTCGAGGACGATGATCCGATCGGCATTTCGCACCGTCGACAAGCGGTGGGCGATGACGATCATGGTCCGATCTTTTGCCAGTCTATCCATCGATCGCTGGATGGCCGCCTCCGTGGCGTTGTCCACCGCCGAGGTGGCCTCATCGAGGATCAAGATCGGGGGGTCGCTCAAGATGGCGCGGGCGATGGAGACCCGCTGTTTTTGGCCGCCCGACAGCGTCTCGCCGCGCTCGCCGATGATCGTGTCGTAGCCCTCGGGAAGCTCGTCGATAAAGGGTTGGGCTTCGGCGAGTTTGGCCGCTCGACGCACCTCTTCGTCGGTGGCCTCCGGGCTTCCATAGGCGATATTGTCGCGCACGGTTCCCCGAAATAAATAGGCCTCCTGGCTGACCAATCCCACGGCTCGCCGCAGCTCGGCGAGTCTCAAATTGGCGACTGGACGGCCGTCGATGCAGATTTGACCTTTTTGGGGGTCGAAAAAGCGCAGGATCAAATTGATCAGCGTACTCTTTCCGGCTCCCGTAGCCCCGACGACGCCCACGGTGGACCCGCCGTCGATGGTGAGCTCGAAGTTGCTCAGGACCGGCTCACGGCCGTCGTAGCTAAATTCGACATCCCGAAATTCGATCTCGCCGTCCACCTCGCCGGCGGCCAGCGACTGATCGCCGTCCTCAATGGTCACTTCGACCTCCAACAAATTGAGCACTCGCCGTGTGGAGGCCATCGCCCGCTGATATAGATCAAAGGTCTTTCCCAGCCGCGTCAGCGGCCACAGAAGTCGCTGGGTCAAAAAGACGAGGACCGAATAGGTGCCCACGGCCAATTCGCCGTCGATGGTCAACAGGCCGCCATAGACCAGAGTGGCCGTAAAGCCGATGACGATGGCCATCCGGATCAATGGCGAAAAGGCGGAGCTTAAGCGAATGGCGTCGCGATTTGAGTGGCGATATTGCTGGCTCAGATCGCGAATTCGCGTCTCCTCCCGATCCTCGGTGGCAAAGCTCTTGATAGTGGCGATGCCCCGCAGGTTATTATTGAGCTGTCCGTTTAAATCGGCCACATCCTGGCGCACCCGTGCGTAGCGCGGCGACAGGAGGCGCTGGTATTTAAATGAGCCCCACAAAATCAGCGGAATCGGCAGCATGGCCAGCCAGGCCACCTCCGGGGCGAGAATAAAAAAGGCGCCGACAATGACCACGGCCGTCGTCGTCACCTGCAGGATATCGTCGGCGCCGGTGTCCAAAAAGCGCTCCAACTGGTTGATGTCGTCGTTTAATATCGCCATCAACCCGCCCGTCGATTGCTCGTGAAAATAGGCCATGTCCAGATTCTGGATATGGCCGTAGCTGTCGAGGCGAAGATCGTGCTGGACGGTCTGAGCCAGATTGCGCCACAGCCAGGCCTGCAGGTATTGAAAAAGCGACTCCAGCCCCCAGATGACAACGGTGAGTACGGCGAGGACGATCAACTGGTGTGTGACATCTTCGACGCCGAAGCGGGCGATCAGCGATTGCTCGCGCTCGACGACGACGTCGATGGCGGCGCCGATGAGCGCCGGCGGTGCCAGATCGAAGATCTTATTGAGGACCGAGCAACCGGTGGCCGCCCAGATTCTCGCTCGATATGCCTGTCCGTAGTCGATGAGGCGCCGCAATGGGTGGCGCTCCTGTGACGTCTCGTCCATTTGTTATTTCTCCGTGGCCTCGGGCGCGCCGAAAAGTTGACAGCGCCTGCCTTCTCTCGCACCAATAAGAGGAGTGTCAACCGCGTCTTTCACCTCGGATCTGCAGTGCGATTGTCTGTAGCGAACCATTGCTCCCCAAAATTCACTTTTATTTTTCTCGCCCTGATCGGCCTCCTCATCGCCTGCAGTGCCGAGGAGCCGCCGGAATGTGATATCGAGGAGGGCGATGAAATCGCCTGCACCTGTGATGACGGCACCAGCGGCTTATTGGTCTGCAACGACGAGGGATTAGCCGATTGTATCTGTCACTCGGGTGCCGACGCTGGTGGTACGGACGCCGGCGGTGACGATGCCGGCGTTGGCGATGCCGCGGGATAAGGGCTGAGGCTATCGGTGTTCGCCGTGAGGATGAATCGATTGCCGATCTAATCGGGTTGTCGTCTCCATCAATTTTTGTATCTCTTCGATGGCCGCGGATAGTTGGGGATCTTCTTTGCCCGGCGAGGTTTCCGGTGGATAGGGGACCTCGATATCCGGTTCAGCACCGTGGTTTTCGAGGCCGAAACCGACGTCTTCAAACCAGAACGCGGCCTCCGGCTGAGTGGTAAAACTTTTGTCGGCCAATCTGTCAAAGCGACAGATTCCGATAGTGCCTCCCCAGGTTCGCTGACCGATCAGTGGACCCAGGCCAGCTTGCTTGAAGGCATGGCTGAAGATGTCGCCGTCGCTACCCGCTGCGGCATCGGTGAGTGCCACCAGGGGGCCGTCGATGCGCTGTGGGGGATAGGTTCTGGCAAATTGCGGATCGACGTGGCGTTTTAGATTCAGTCCCATCGGTCGGCGGGCCAATATCTCCAGGATCAAAGAGCTGACAAAGCCGCCACCGTTGAATCGCACATCGACGATCATGGCCTGGCGATTGTGCTCGCTGAAATATTGGCGATGAAACTCGCCATATCCCGCCAATCCCATATTCGGGATATGGACGTATCCGACGCGCCCGTCGGTGGCGTCGTGTACGACGCGGCGATTTTCATTGACCCACTCCCGATAGCGAAGTGATTGCTCATTTTTGAGCGTCTTCACCGTGACCGTTCGCGGAGCGCTATCTCCGTCGCCGTCGGCCACCAATAACTCCACCTGTCGGCCCGCCTGATGGGTCAATAACTCTCCCATCGAGGTGTCGCACAGCACCGGCTGGCCGTTGACGGCGAGGATGACGTCTCCCTTTTTAAGTTGAACGCCGGAGCGCAGAAGTGGTGACGAAGCCTCTGCATCCCAGGGATCGCCGCGCAGGATCCGCTCCAGGCGAATGGCTCCTTTAAAGCGCTCATCATCGGAGGTCAGACGCCACGACGGATCCCAGCGAAAATCGGCCCCCAGAAGTCCGGGCTGGTATTGCGGCGGCGTTTCGTAGTCGCCGCCCATCTCGTAGGCGTGGCTGGTCCCCAACTCTCCCTGCATGGTCCATACGAGGTCCGAGAATTCGTGGCGCGTCGCCACCCGGGGCAAAAGCTCTTTGTATCGATCCCAGACCTCGTCCCAGTCGACGCCGCTCATATCGGCGTTCCAGAAGTGGTCGCGCATCAGTCGCCAGGCCTCGCGCAGCATCTGACACCACTCGGCGCGTCGATCGATGGCGACGGAGACCCGCTTTAGATCGATGAGGCCCGAGTCGCGGCCGGGCTCCTTTTTATCTTCGTCGACGCCGTCGCCACCGGCGCTGACCACACGCAACCCCTTGCCATCACTCAGGACCAGAGTCTTTTGAGAGCCGTCGAGCCCGAAAGACAGGACCTTTTTGGAAAAGGTCTTCTCCTTATTTTTCTCGAGATCGAAACAGACCAATTTTCCCGGAGGTTTTTCGTTGAAGCTAGATTCATTATCCGGAGAAAAGGCCGTCCAGAAGACGCGATCGCCGGTGGCCTCGATTTGTCGATAAACTCCCTCGGAGACCGGAAAGACCTCGAGGCGATCGGCGATATTCTCAAAGTCGATTGAGAGCGGCTCAGCTCGCTGCTCGTCACCATTGGAGTCGTTGTCGCCGCCGTGCAATGAGCGCGGCGTCTGTACAAAAGGTGAGTCCACGTCGTCATTGAGGGAGACGACGCATGGTTTGACAGCTTCCGGAAAGGACAGGTTTCGATGGATCTGGTCCAGGATCGGTGCGAAGTGGCGCCGAGATAAAAAATATAGATAGCGGCCCTTCGGATCGAAGGTCGGTTCAGTGTCGAAAAACTCACCACTGGTGACCTCCCGGGTATCCCCGGTCTCCACATCGGCGATTTTGATGGTCGAGGTGCTGGAATCGTTTGGTAGGCCGTACGCCACGTGCCGACCGTCGGGTGCCCAGGCGAGCCCCTCGATAAATCCGGCAGCGCTCTCGTCGATAATCTCAAAATGCTCGCCATCGATATCGAGAAAAATCACCTGGGCGCGATGATTTGCGAAAATGGCCCGGTCGCCGTCTGGAGAGAGGTGTAATTCGACGATGCGCCCAGGATTGATGTCGCCGGGATCAATTGTCTGTGGCGAGCGCTCGCCGGCGGTCTCATGGATCTCCAGATGCTCCTCGCCGCCGCGATCGGAGACGACGAGCAGGCGATCATCGTCGAGGTAGTGCGGCAATCGGTAGCGCACGCCGTGGCGTTTGCCGGTCTGACGGACGGCGCCCTCCCAATTTCCGAAATTAAATACCTTGCCGCGCGTGGCAATGGTCAGCGAATGACCCTGGGGATGCAGAGCGTAGTCCTGCAGGTATTTTGCGGCATCGGCGTAGCTCGTCTTGAGGTGGTTGCGCGTGGACGGAGTGTCGATGTCGATCACTTCGGCGGTCTCATCGGTTGTGTCGAAGCGATAAAGGTCGCCGCCGCGACAGTAGACGATGGTATTCTCGTGGTGCGAGGCAAAGCGGGCGTAAAATCCGTCGTGGTCGGTGTGCTGGCGAAAATCATCGCCCGACGGGGTACATGAGTGCAGGTTGCCCGTGCCATTTTCATCGCTGATAAAATAGATTCGATCGCCGATCCACATGGGACGACAGATCCCGGCCGTGACCTCTGAGAGCAGGCGGCGCCAATCGCCGTTTCCTTTCGCATCGACCCATAATTGGCCGGCGCGACCGCCGCGATAGCGCTTCCACCGGGCCAGGTCGTCGCCATGTCGCGTCAGGGCAATTCCGTCTTCATTGGGAGCAAAGCTGATATTGGTCGCGTAGTCCACGAAATGGCGTTCGATTTCACCTCCCTGACGGGGGACTCGATAGGCGGCCAGCCGCCGTCGGAAGGGCTCGCGCATATTGGAGCGAAAGAGCACGAACTGTCCGTCGCGACTCCAGCCGAAGGATTCGGTATTCATGGCGCCGCTATAGGTCAGCTTGCGCGGCGTCCCGCCACCGGCAGACATCACGAAGACCTCCGGGCATCCCTCTTCGGTGCTGGTGTAGGCGATGAAACGACCCTTCGGCGAAAAGACGGGTGAGGAGATCTTACCCCTGTCAGTACTGATGCGCCGGGCTACACCACCGCTTAAGGCAACCGTCCACAGATCGTCTTCGTTGACGAAGACCACCTGATCGCCGTGGAGCGTCGGCTGATGGTAATAACCGGCGGCGGTCTGGGAGAGACCATAGACGTCATAAATGGCGGGAGCTGTCATGGTTGGATACCTCAAAAAAATAGCAGTTGAATGGAAGCGTTCAGGCCCGCGGCCAGCCTGGCCGCCTACTCGGAATGCGGGGTCCGCGGCAAGCCTGGCCGCATCTCGGGCGAGCAACCGGGGTCCGCGGCCAGCCTGGCCGCCTACTCGGAATGCGGGGCCCGCGGCCAGCCTGGCCGCATCTCGGGCGAGCAGCGCGTGTTGGCACATGACTTCATCACCCAACTGAAAATTTATCGTTGAATATCAGCAGGAGAACGACGTCTATACAATGGTCGGAGAAGGAAGTTGTTTAACTCGTAGGTGTACGAATAGCGAAGCTTTGCGGCGAGTTCAACGACCGACGCCGGCGTGACCCGGTTGTGACTTGTGTTTTCTGGTGTTCCCACTACCATTGCCGGTTCATCGGATTCGGTAACTTTCGTGGTGCAGATGGTGGAAATCTGCGCGAGGTAAATTCGATTAGCTTACGAGATTAGGAGAGGTCATGTTTCGATATAAGATGGTGGCAACGGCAATCGTCGTCAGTTTTCTCACTCTTGGGGCGTCGACGGCGATGGCCTCCGGCTGGGAGCGAATCGGCGTCGAAGATGGCGTCGAGGTTCATTTTAAAGAAGAGGGTGACGACTTCTCTGCTCGCGGTGAGATCACTGTCGACGTTCATATCGGCAAAATCATCGCCGTCTTCGTCAACCCCAACGAACGGCCCCACTGGGTCGGAAATTACGTCGACCACGAAACCCTGGATATCACCCGATCCCATGAGCGATACTGGCTGAAGCTCGATCCCTCGCGTCTGGTATCATCTCGAGATTATGTCATCGAGTCTCGCTATAATTTCGACGAAGATAAAAGGGTTTTCACCGCTAACTCTCGCTCCGTCGAGGACGAGCGAAAGCCGGAGCAGGACTGCTGCACCCGGGCGGTGAGCACGACGAAATACACCATCGAAGCGGTTCCCGGAAAAGAGCAGACGAAGATCAACGTGGAAGTCCAGACCGATCCGAAGGGACGGATTCCCCGGCGAAGCGTCCGCTCGGCGGTGCAGGACTGGCCGGTGTCGACGCTCAATAATCTGACTCGCCGTGCCCAGATTGACGGGATGCGCACCGATCCCCGCGTAAAAGACTGGCATAAGTGATCAAAACGAGGCGTCTATCTCGCCGAGAACCGAATTAAATCTGCCCGCCTATATTCTCGCCGGTGGTCGCTCCACTCGCCTCGGCAGGGATAAGGCGCGGGCAAAGATCGACGAAAATACGACCGTCTTAGAGGCCGTGATCGGCTCTCTGGGCGGTCGTTTTTCGTCGTGGACTGCAGTGGCCGACAGGGAGGATAAATTCGTCGATCTGGGCCTTCGGACCATTGCCGACGAAAATCCCCATCAGGGGCCGCTGGGTGGAATTTTGCGGGCTGCTGTCGATGCCGGTGAAGGGTATTTTTTCGTCACAAGTTGCGATCGCATTGGCCTGCACGGCCGATGGGTCGACCGGCTGGCTGCCGAGTTGGCCGATGAGCCACGGGCCGTTTCTTTTGTCGCTGATGGGCGTCGCGAGCCGCTATTTGCTTTTTATCGCGCCGATACCGCCGAACTTATAAGACGCCGTCTCGCCGCCGGCTGCCGGGCGGTGTGGCGCTTTCTTGAGGCCCTCGACGCCACCTGTGTGGAGGCCCCGGAAGACTGGTCTAATAGCTTCTCCATCAACACCCCGCAGGACCTGCGACGGGCACGACTTGGTTGACATCCGAAAACAGTGCTTAACCTCTGTCGCACCTCGACACCGATGAAGTGCAGTACTGCAGTTAATGGGGGATGTCGATTCTAGGAAGTGTCGCACCAATTTTCTCGCTTGCAGGAGACGACCGACTATGACCCAGACTCAAAGCCCATCTATGTCTTCCGATGTCGCCATCAGCGGCGATATGCGACCCGATTACGACACGATTCTGACGGTGGAGGCCGTCGATTTTATCGCCGAATTGCATCGCCGGTTCGGGGGGCGTCGGCGAAAACTTCTGGCTCGGCGCCAGGAAAAACAACAGGCCATCGACGAGGGAGCCGAATTGGCGTTTCTCGAGGAGACCGAAAAGATTCGCGACAGTGACTGGAAGGTCGCTCCCGTGCCCGACGATCTGCAGCGGCGCACCGTCGAGATCACCGGTCCTGTGGCGCGCAAGATGATCATTAACGCCCTCAACTCCGATGCCGATGTATTTATGGCCGATTTCGAGGACGCCAACTCGCCGAGATGGGAAAATATCGTCGAGGGGCAGATTCATCTTCGAAACGCCATTCGACGCGAAATCGACTATTACGACGATGCCCGCGGAAAAGCCTATAAGTTGAGCTCCGATCCGGCGACGTTAATGGTGCGGCCTCGCGGATGGCATCTCGACGAAAAACATATCTCCATCGACGGTCAGCCCGTGGCCGCCGGGTTCGTCGACTTCGGGCTTTATTTCTTTCACAACGCCCAGACGCTGATCGACAGCGGATCGGGCCCCTATTTTTACCTGCCCAAATTGGAGAGCCATCACGAGGCTCGGCTGTGGAATGATGTCTTTGAGTACTCCCAGGATCGCCTCGAGATTCCTCGGGGCACCATCAAGGCCACGGTGCTTCTGGAGACGATCCATGCTGCCTTCGAGATGGACGAGATTCTCTATGAGTTGCGCGAGCACAGCGCCGGGCTCAACGCCGGTCGCTGGGACTATATCTTCAGTGCCATCAAGACCTTTCGAAATCGCGACAAACCGGTCCTCCCCGATCGCTCTCAGGTGACGATGAATACGCCGTTTATGCGCGCCTATACGGAGCGTCTGGTCCAGGTCTGTCATCGGCGCGATGCCCACGCCATCGGCGGCATGGCCGCTTTTATCCCCACTGGCGACGAGTCGACCAACGAGGTGGCCTTTAAGAAAGTGCAGCAGGATAAGCGCCGGGAGTCGAAGGACGGCTTTGACGGCACCTGGGTGGCACATCCGGCCCTGGTGGAGGTGGCTCGAAAGCCGTTTGACGACGTACTGGATGGAAAGCCCCACCAAAAAGATCGAAAGCGCAGCGGTGTCGACGTCTCCGCCGATGATCTGGTGGACTTCACAATTCCCAACGCGACGATCACCGAGGAGGGAATGCGCACCAATATCAACGTCGGCATTCAATATATCGACTCCTGGCTCAATGGCGTGGGGGCGGCGGCGATCTTCAATTTGATGGAGGATGCCGCCACTGCCGAGATCAGTCGATCACAGGTGTGGCAGTGGTTGCACCGCGATGACGCCAAACTCGACGACGGCCGGGCCATCGACGGCGCTCTCTATGAGGAGATCGCCGATGAGGAGATGGGCCATATTCGCGAATTGGTCGGAAAACAGCGATTTGAAAACGGTCGCTTCGACGAGGCACGCCGCATCTTCGATCAGGTGGCGACCGCCGATGATTTCGCCGAATTCTTCACTCTCGTGGCCTATAAGGACCTCGAATAGCCCTGAATTCTCATTTTTTCACCAGATCGAGCTGTCGTCTCGCACAGTCTGTATTGTCCCGGGACCCTTGTGGTGAGAAATGAGCGTGAATTGTCGTTTGAATGCGACCGACCCCCCCTCTCTGTGTGGTGCTGCAGTCGACAGGGAGCGGGGATCGGGAGCAGATAAAACTAATTTCTTTTTGTGAGGAGATGACCATGTCCATGTCGGACGCCACAAGTCGTGTCTACAAAAATTCGCAATCACTGCAGCAGTACTGGGATAGTGATCCCCGCTGGAAAGGCATTCAGCGCCCCTATCAGCCGGCGCAGGTCCTCAAGCTTCGCGGCTCGATGCCCGCCGAATACACCCGTGCGAAAATGGGGGCAAAACGACTCTGGAAGCAATTTGACGGGGGGCCCTTTGTGCGCTGTTTGAGCGCCATGACCGGAAGCCAGGCCATCCAGCAGGTGCAGGCTGGCCTTGAGGCCATCTACGTCAGCGGCTGGCAGGCCGCAGCCGACGCCAATACAGGAGGTCGGGTTTATCCCGATCAGAGTCTGTACAGCGTGGACTCCGTCCCTCGGCTTGTGGAGCGGCTAAACCGGGCGTTGACTCGCGCCGATCAGATCGCTCATATCGAAGACCACAGCGGCGATGTGGAGTATTTTGCGCCGATCATCGCCGATGCCGAGGCCGGCTTTGGGGGAAATCTAAACGCCTTCGAGCTGATGAAGTCCATGATCGAGGCCGGCGCTGCCTGTGTGCATTTCGAAGACCAGCTCTCATCGGCCAAAAAATGCGGTCATATGGGCGGGAAAGTACTGGTTCCCACCAGTGAATTTGTCGATAAATTGACGGCCGCCAGATTGGCCGCCGACGTAATGGGCGTGCCCACTTTATTGGTGGCCCGCACCGACGCCGACGCCGCCAAATTACTGACCAGCGACCACGATCCGCTCGATCAATCGTTTATCGCCGACGGCAATCGCACCAGCGAGGGTTTTTATCCCATCGAAGGGGGGCTCGACTATGCCATCGAGCGGGCGCTGGCCTACGCGCCTTACGCCGATCTGCTGTGGTGTGAGACCTCGCGACCCGATCTGGAGGAGGCGAGGCGGTTTGCTTCTGCAATCCACGACAAATATCCCGGCAAGTGGCTGGCCTATAATTGCTCCCCATCATTTAATTGGCGGGAGAATCTCGACGACGCCACGATCGATCATTTCCAGGAGCAATTGGGTGAGATGGGATATGCACTCCAATTTGTGACTCTCTCAGGATGGCATGTGCTCAATACGTCGATCTTTGAATTGGCCCGAGATTATCGCCACCGTGGCATGAGCGCCTATGCGGATTTGCAGGATCGAGAATTCGACCTGGCGGATTCCGATGGCTACCGGGCGATCCGTCACCAGTCGTTTGTAGGCGCCGGCTATTTCGATGAGGTGCAAATGACGATCACCGGCGGTGAGTCCGAGACGGTGGCTATGCGCGGATCGACTGAGGAAGACCAGTTTTAAACGGGACACGATTTAACTGAAGCAACCGTCTCGGCGGCTTATCAAGCCATCTTTGGACCGAACCTCGCTTGAAGTAGCGATGCTACGCCTGCACTCGGTTCGGCCCAAATCTAGCTTGATGCTCTCACCGGGTCCGAGTTTCATTTAAATCTCTTCCCGTTTAATCCCGTAGTGTGTCGATCGGCATTATTGATGGGCCGAAGTAGACGGCTCATCAATAATGCCGATCGACTGGGCAACCATTTTATAGATGGCCTGGGGGACGGGTCCTGCTGTGTCTCCCGGTCTTTTTCGGGGGGCGCAGTGGGCTCCACATTCATTGACAACCGGCGAGGGGGCAAACTACACAAACTGCAACCTGAGATTCACACTGGCGAAAATGTTGTGATAAATTCCGATCCCACCACAGATTACCGCCCCCGGGAGGCGATCCTACTCGTCGCCGGCAGCGGTCGACGGTTGCGTCCGTTGACCCGGGAGTGTCCGAAATGCCTTTTGGAAGTCGGCGGTATGCCGCTTTTAAGGCGCCTCCTCGAGCAGTTGCAGCAGGCCGATATTGAACGCGTGATTCTGGCCACGGGCTTTCAGCACGATTTGCTGGTCGCCGAAGTCGACTCCTGGTCTTTGTCGTTGACCATCGACGTTGCGGCCAACGAGGACTACGCCAGTACCAATAATGCCGTCTCCCTGGCGGTGGCGATGCAGCGATTGCGGTCGCCGCGTTTTTTATTATGCGATGGCGATATTTTATTGCGCCGCACCGATTCGCTTATCCGTCTGCTCGAGATGCCACGCGATAATATATTGTCCGTGATGCGTTTAGACGCGTTGGGTAAAGAAGAGATGAAAGCCGTTGTCGAGCCCGGCGACGGTCGGATCCGGCAACTTGGAAAGGCCCTCTCACCGAAACGAGCCGACGGTGAGTCGCTGGGAATCCAGAAAATCGGTCCCTCCGCATATCACCGCCTAAAAGATCGACTCGCCGAACTCGACGGCGAGGAGCGAGAAAAACTATATTACGAAGATGTCTTTGCCGAACTCATAGCTGAGGGCATCGACTTTTATGCCTGCAGTTTCCCCGTGGGCGGCTGGACGGAGATCGATACCGTTGAGGATCTCGAAGAGGCGCGCCGACTGGCGACTCGCTGGGAGTTTTTACCGGTAGAATAGCGGTAAAACTCGACGGGCGCCGAGAAGTACTATGTGCTTGCCTGCGTCGAACACTCGCCCGGCAGTAATTCCGCCATCTTCTCCATTTACGCACCACTCGTGTTTCAGGCGTGAGCACAGTGTTTTTCTAGCGGGCAGCAGTTGAGGTTTTTTTGAAACTTGCCGAGAGATATCGCCAGGCTCTGGTCTATAAATTGCTCGATGTCGAGGAGTTGATAGATCGGTTTTTTCATCGACCGCTGGCGGCGTTGGTTGTGGCGTTGTTGATTCCACTTCCCGTGTCGTCGAATCAGGTCACCCTGGGAAGCCTGGTCTGCGGATGGCTCGGCTCGTTCTTTTTGTACCGGGCGTTTTTTGTCGGTGATCCCGGACCGACCTCAATGTGGCTATTGGCGGGGGCTCTTTTATTCGCCGCCGTGATCTTGGATTGTGCCGATGGGCAACTTGCCCGGGCGCGCGGCGGGGGAAGCCGCGTGGGGCGCATTCTCGACGGTTTTGTCGATGTATTGGTGTTATTTCCGGCCTACGTCATCCTCGGGTTCGGCATTGATCATATTTTCGGGCGGACCTGGCTTTTCGTCGCTGCTGTCGCCGGGGTTTCCACCTGGATTCACTGCATCGTCTACGACAAAATCAAAAATCTCTATCTCGCCCGGGCGATGCCCGACGCCGGTGGCGCCGAGGGCACGGAGACCGTGGCCGCCGTACGTCGTGAATTGGAGGAAGCAACAAAGAGCGGTTCCTTATTGGAGCGCTTTTTGCTGTGGGTATACGTCGGGTATCTTCAGGTCCAGGATCGGCTCGCCAGCGGTTCGACGCAAAAACGCACCGACAAATTAGGTCCCGATGCGGTGGCACAATTTCGCCGAGAGCACGGCGCCACCATGCACCTCGCCAGTTATCTCGGGCTGGGGACGCATATGTTCATCATCTATGGCGGCATCGCTCTGATGGTCGTCGACCTGCGCGCTGCCCTGGCTATGCAGGTAATCTTCGCCACCGTCTTGAATCTCCTGATGGTCGTCGTGCTGTGGCGTTCGCGTCGTTTTCAAAACGCCTGATATCAGGGCGATTGACCTATCGACCTCCGAGGTTGCACGCCCTTGCGGGAAGGAGTCGTTGAATTCTGATAGTCAGATCTGTTAAGAGTCGTTGTGAACGATACGGGCGCTTACCTTCCCGACAAAACACTTAAATGAGCACGCCCAATATGGGGAGTTGTTTCGTTTTCGAGAGTGTCGCGTCGGCACCGAAATAGGCAGCTATCTCTGAGGCCAGGACGAATACTTCTGCGAAGTGGCCGGGCAGATATTTTTGAGTAAAGGAGACAGGATGAGACGAGGATGGACTTCGATGCACCCCTTCGTGGCCTTACTGACGTGCCTGATATTTGTGGCAGTCTCGTCGGCATGTGGCACGGATGACGCTTCGCCCGAGAACCAGAATCAGAACCAGAATCAGAACCAGAACCAGAATCAGAACCAGAACCAGAATCAGAACCAGAACCAGAATCAGAACCAGAA
>SKQC01000353.1 GCA_007119175.1 Myxococcales bacterium
GCTCTCAAGATTCAACAGCTTAGCGAGAGTGACGGCGATGCCGAGGCCCGCTCAGATATTCGTGTAGAGGTAAATGTCGCCGAAGAAATTATGGCCCACGACGGCGATCGAGTCGTTCAGCGCCGACTTGGAGATCTGGCGATTGAGGCGCGCCACGACGGTGAGCCCGTCCAGTCTCATCTGGCCGCCGAGGTCGCCCGTGGACTGCAGGCCGCGACCTACGAGATGGACCTCGATGAGCGGGGGCGCATCGGTGAGGTGCGCTGGGGCGACGGCGCCAATCCAACGATCGAGCCCATGGCCAATGTCGTCGTCGCGATGCACCGGCTTTTGATGCCGCGCTTTCCCGACGAACCTGTGATGGTCAATGAGAGCTGGAATTACAGAGTTCCACTCCCGGTCCCTGAAATTGGCGAAAGCGCCCCCCTCGACGGATATGTCGAGATCGAGGAGGAGGTCGTTGGGATCTACGAGGGCGATTATCGACGGATTGCTCTTATAAACCGACATCTATCGCTCGATCTGCAGAGCGGGAAGGATGACTCTGTGGCGGCCATGAAGGCCACCGGCAGTGGGGCCGTTTATTTCGACCTCGATATGGGACGGCCGCTGGTGAGCATGATCGAAGTGCGACGCACCTCGCCGTCGCCGGATTCCGCTGAGCAGAGTGCGATGATTGAAACCGCGATAAACGCCCTCTGGATGGTTGATTCCGTTCGCAAATGACCTTTGCGATCAGTCGTCCTGCCCATTAGATTGGTCAAAGCCGACTCGGCCCGCCAAATTGTCTTCGTCTGCCGTACTCCCGTCGCTTTTAGGGGCTGCATTCCATGAAACGCAAACTCGTCGATCACCTGGTCAATCGCGGCATCGTCAGTCGCAAAAATGTCCAGCGTTGTGTGTTGCGGGCCAATATGAATGAAGGGTCCGTGGTTGACGAGATGACCGACTGCCTCGATGTCGATGAGAAGAGTCTAGCCCAGGCAATGGCTGAATTCTGGGGCTTTCAGTGCTGGGACAAGTCCTCTTTTGATGTCTCCTCTGAACAACTCGACGCGGTCTCGGTGGACGAGGCTCGCGAATTCGGTGCCCTGCCAGTCGGTGGAAGTGATGATGACGTGCTCCGGCTCGCTGTCTACGACGTCGACAAGGCACGACCCATCGTCGAGAAAGTTCGATCGCGCTCCGGATTGGCGCCCACAGTCGTGGTGGCGCCCCGGACGGTCGTCGAACAGGAGGTGGAGCGACACTATCAGCAGAGTTCGAGCGGCAATTCCTCACAGCGCACGAAAACCCCGGTGCGCAATGAATCATCGGGTCACGGCGTGGTCACAAAGAAACGCCGCCAGACTACGAAGCCCGGCGATGCGGTCCCGCCGACCGCGGCGATGGACGTCGACAGCGCCCCACCGACTCGCCAGGTCGATCTGGCAGCGGATAATCCCTTTATGGATCTCGTCCAGAAGACCTCAGCGAATGAAGGTGAATCGGAGGCGGCGGCCCCGGTCCCGGAGCAGGTCGTCGCCGAAAAGGAGGAGGATAACCAAGAAGAGGCCGTCGATTTTTTCGACGACTTCCAGGACGATGAGGCATTTGAGCAGATGGTCGAGGATTCCTGGTCGGGTTCAGTTGCCGAGGAAGAAGATGAGGGTTCCATCGGCGATGTCGACGAGGCGCTTGAGGAGTTTGACGCCGAATTGGATAGCGACCTCGACGACGATGAGCCATCGCCACTGTCGAATTCGGCCTCGGTCAATTGGGGAGAATACGATGGCGAGTCGCCACCGCGGCCGGCGGGACGCACTGGACGGGGACGCACTCACTCTGAGTCGGGAATCTTTCCGGTCCGCCGAAGTCAGAGCAATTTATTTCGCATGCCAGACGAACCCAATGACGACCAACTGACACTTGCCGAGGTCGTCGAGCGTCAGCGAACGCTTATTGAGAAATTAGAGCGTGAGATCAGCTATCAAAAGGGAATCTTACAGACGATGGCCGAGCTGCTGGTGGAGGCCCGGGTATTGAGTAAACGAAAGCTCAAGGCGCGGTTGAAGGCCTTTAAAGAAGAGCAGCGAAAGAAATACGACTAGGGCGCCAGCCCGACCAGCAGATCGAATGAGAAGACGCCGCCGGGCCAGCTAAAGATCTGGGAGGCGTTGAGCCGGGCGGTCAGCTCAAAGCCCCTCCATGTCCAGACGACGCCTGTCGACGGTCCGACGGCGTGATAATTCAGGTCCAGTCCCGTGACTGGGGCCAGGCGATTTTCGGCGACACTCCAGCGCGTATAATCGACGCCAACAAAGGCTTCAAAAGGTCGGTCCTCGGCAAGGGCAGAGATGGAAAACGGAAGGGGGAAATACCAGCGCGGTCCGAGCGTAATGCCATAGCCTGAGATGCTTCCTCGCTCAGTGCCGGCGGCTTCGGCGAGCCCGAAGGAGTTGCTCGCCAACTGAAAATTCATGGCCAGTCGATGCAGGCGCACCTGGTGAGTGACGGTGATCCCCCATCCCGGGTGGGTCAATTGGCCGGCCTCTCCGGTCAGAACCCGCACGCCTCCGCCGATATTCATGGTGGCACTGCCTCCGGCGTGGGCTTGTGACGGCGGTATAACGAAGAGGGCTGTGGTGGCTAAAGCGAGGAGCACCATCGGCGCGCGGCGCCGCCACTTATCTCGTTGTCGGAGGGCAAGAGCCGATAATGCAATTAGCAGAAGTGCCAGCCCCGATGGTGCCGGCACCGACTGGCATCCACGGGCATCGCCCGGAAAGCATAGCCCGGTCTCGCGATCACAGGTCTGACCGCTGTCACAATGGCCATCTTCGACGCATTCGGCACATCGCCCATAGGCCAACTCGCAGACTTCGGTGCGGCTACAGACTCCGTCGTCGACGCATTCAATGGCATCCGAAAAATACGTGTAGGTCATAGTATGGGCGCAGCCTCCCTGCACGCATCGCAGCTCGATATTCATGCGTTCGGCTACAGTCAGCTCGAATGACCCCAGGGTTTCACGGACGGTTTCGCCTTCGGCCAACGGATAGGAGCGTTCAAATAATATCGTATCGCCGTCGTCATTCGTCTCGCGCACCTCTGAATCGGGAAAGGCGACCTCGTCGTCCGTCGTGATGCGCAGCTCTACGGTGGACGGAGGGCTCATGGCGGAATCGGTATAAATTGTGTATTCGAGCCCGTTTCTTCCGACTCCGGGGCGCTCAAGCTCGGCATGTGCCGAGCATTGGTCGGTCTCCGGCACGCAGAGTTCACCGAAGGCGACGGCGTCAGATGGATCGCCACATGAGGCGAGCGCCAGGGCGGCGATCGACGACAGCAGCAATACGGCGATGGAGAAGCGGAAATTCATCCCTCGAGAGATTGCCAGACAGCGGGCACTTCGTCGAGTAGACGTTGTACGGTCAGTCCACGGGTGCCAGTGCTTTTGGCGGCCCCTTCGGCGGCGAGTCCGTGGACGGCGACGGCGCAGCAAGAGGAACTGAATGGGTCGCCCGGAAAGTCAGCAAATGCGGCGGCGATAAGCCCCGTTAAAGCATCGCCCATTCCACCGGTGGCCATGCCGGGGTGGCCGGTGCGGTTGATGGCGCAATCCCCGCCCGGTGCGGCGATCACCGTGGCTGCAGTTTTCAGCACAGTGGTGGCGTCATAGCGGGTTGCCACCTCGCGAGCAGCGCCCATCGGGTCTGTGAGCACAGTCTTAATTGAGCGCTCCCCAATTCGCGCCATCTCACCGGGATGGGGCGTCAGCACTACCTTTTCTACATTGCCCAGAGTGCGAACAGAATTAGCGAGGCC
>SKQC01000109.1 GCA_007119175.1 Myxococcales bacterium
ACGAAGGGGTTAGTCCTTGAAGGGGTGCGAAAAGCCGTGGTATGCAGCTTTTCTAGAATCTCAAGACGCGCAGAAGAGGCTCGGTTCATGGTACAGACATTTTCTTTTATGCACGGTGACGACGGGGATTCGAAGCTGGGACAGACGGAGAAGAAGTCGGTCCAGATCAGCGGTGACGACGGCTCCGTCTTTCGCGCCGAGGTCTATACGGGCGTCAACGTCACCAGAGATCCTCAGCTCAAAAACAAGCTTCAGGACGGGACCTTAAATAAGGTGTCCTCATCCGGCGATGGACAGCGAGTCTTTCAACCGGCCGTCCCCGTGGTTTATCACGACGAAAAACGCAAGGTATTGGCCCTGGTGATCCCCGAGCCGCTTCGCCACCAGGAGTTTGCGTGCCGCAGCGCCCTGCTGCAGCGCCTGGCTGCCTCAGATGAGGTGCTCCCCGATTATATGCGCGATTTCGACGTGGTCTTTGATGTGGCCCGACTCGACGAGCTCGATGGCGCGAAGTCCGCCCCGGCAGCGGCCACGGACGGCGCGCTTTCCGAGGAGCGAAAGCAATTGGAGATCGATCGCGAGCAGCTCGAGGAGGTGGCCACGCGGGTCGAACGGGACAGCGCCCGGATCGACGAGGCGTGGACCAAAATCGAAAAGGAGCGCGCCGAGCTGGAGGAATTGCGCAAAGAAATCGAAGAGGGACAGCGCAAAATACAGGTCCAGGAGTTGAACCTCGAACAAGAACGGCTGCGCTTAAAAAACGAGGGCCGACTCAGCGGCAGCAAGCCCCACGCCAACGACGCCACGCAGGTCGTCACGGACGATCAATTTATCGAGGTCATGGACGCCGACGAAACATCGGGGGCTTCTGCTGAGGCCGTGGCTGCCGCGCAACCGCGGCGCGCAGATCCGATGAGCCACGAAATCCGCGCCTGCGAGTCCGACGAGATCTTCGATCATTTTTCGGAGTCCGACTCCGACGGAGGTCCCACGTTTGTACAGACGACCTCCGAGCTGGTGGTGGCCGGATTTCAGGTCGATCAGTCACGGGCGAAATCATTTGTCAGCGGCGATGTCCAATTTTTCTTCCAGCTCCACGATGTGGGCGGAGTACCGGTTATCGCCCTGACATTGGCGGCCTTCGATGCCGACGGAGATTGCGTCGATGCTGTGGCTGTGCCCATCGTCGATGGCGATGACGCGGAACGCGCTGTGTTGGAAAAGCTCGCCCGCGATCTGCACCTTCATCTGGCGCTCTATGCTGAGGACGGGGCCCGCATCGCCGCCTGGGAGGCCGCAGCCCCGATCCGCCGCAATATCGGCTGGGCCCGCCAGCGCATCCGTCAGTGGCGCGATTCGGCATCCGATCCGGCCGCCAGTAAAAAGGCCGCAAAAGCGGTGGAGAATGGCGATGTAGAGTTAGTGGGATCGATGAATCATCCCTTCGATGCCCAGAGTTTCGCGGAGTTTCAGGGGGCATCGGACGTCAAACTCGCCGTGGGAATCGTTGGCTACTGGTCGCAGCCGGAGCAATTGGATTATTTGATCGGAAACCGCTCCTTCTCGCTGGAGATCTTCTCCGAGATCCAACAACGGGTGGTGCGACAGGCGCTGCACTGGGGCATTGCTCCGGGACCAGATCTGCGCGAACTGGCTCTCGAGGAGGCAATCGCCGTCGATTCGGCCAGCCTCGCCCAGCGCCTATTGTCGAATTTTGCCGAGGTTTGCGTCGGATTGCGGGCCAACGATCTGGACCCGATTGAACAATGGGAAAATTGGGACGCCTTGATCGAATTGGCGGGCAGTCTGGGTATTACGCCGGAGCCGGACGTGCTGGAGTTGGCCGAGGTCAGCCTCAACCGGGCCGAAGAGTACGAAACGATGCTCGAAGAAGAGGGCCAGGATTCACCGTCTTCGAGCCCCGCGGGGGCTGACGGGCCATCTTCAGCAGCGGGCATCGATCTCGACAAACAGGTCGTCGAGCGACCGTGCAATGAGACCGGCGTCACATATTATCTGCCGGCCGGTGCCGGCACGGGGGATCATTTCGACGATCTTCTCGCCGCCGATCGCGACACACTCACCGATGCGTTGAATGATAGTGCCCGTCGGCTGGAGGCGTCGCAGATTCTGCTCGAGAAATTCGGTGCCAGTGCGGTCGCCGAGGTTCTGGAGGCTGCCGAGGAGTTAAATGGCTCGCAGGTCGCGGCGCTGGCTCGGTTTACGCAGGCCCGGGCCGATGGCCTGGAAGGAGCGCTGATGCAAAGCCTGGATTCGGCGGGACCATCGGCGACTCTGGTGGCCGCCCGGGGGCTTGCCTCCATCGGCAGCACGGCGTCGATGCCGCGGCTTTTGGACGCCGCCCGCGACCCGGCACGGCGTGGACCGGCGCTGGCTCATTGCCTGGCATTATTTGAAGATAAATTGGTGCCCCTATTGTCCCGCGCTCTCAAGAAGAATCCAGACGACGACGATCTCGTCGCCGTTTTGGCTGCCCTGGAGCAAACCCGCAAGGGCACCCTCGATGAGCTGGCAAATGAGCGCGACGACGAACTCAAAGAGGCGGCAAGCAAAGCCCGTCAGATGGTATGAGGCTTGTAGGTAAACCCGAAGTGGTTTCGGGAGTTTACAACCGCTTATCGCCTCTTCATAGTATCAAACTCATTGGTGACCGACCCTGACCGGGACTTTTTAATGCTCATCGCCATCTTCAGCGACATTCACGCCAATATCGAAGCCCTCGACCTCGTCGTCGAAAAATACCGGGAGCACGACCCTCCGATCGACAAATTCGTGTGCCTCGGCGACGTCGTCGGCTACGGAGCGGCGCCCAACGAGTGCTGCGATCTGGTTCGCGAATTGGAGGCCACCACGGTGGTCGGAAACCACGACGCCGCCGTCTGCGGACGCATGAATTACGCTTATTATTATGACGCGGCGCGAAACGCTCTGGATTGGCACGCCGAGCGCTTAAGTGATGACCACCACGAGTGGCTAAAATCGCTTCCCTACCGCGAAGAGCTGGAAGACAAGAATATCACCTTCTGTCACGGCTCGCCGATTAACCTCGAGGATTTCGAGTACGTCTTCAATCTGCAGCAGGCCAATGCCCTCCTCGATCACTGGGATGAGCTCGGCTGGGTGACCTTTATCGGCCACTCCCATCTGACGAAGTCGTTTAGCCTCGACCCAGAAGAAGGTGCGGTCGAGTTATTCGGTCCCACCCTGGAGTTTGAAGAGGGCAAAAAATATATCGTCACCGCCGGCAGCGTCGGCCAACCGCGAGATAACGACAACCGCGCCTGCTACGGAGTGCTGGACACGGAGGCGATGACCTTTCAATTCAATCGCCTCGAGTACGACGTCCGCGAGGCGGCGCGCCGGATCTTCGAGTCCGACCTGTCCAGCGATTTCGCAAAACGGCTATTTTTCGGGATCTGACCCTCCCGGACGTGGGTTCTGAATCCATCCGACCCTTCGAGAGCGCGATCGACCGCAGAGCTTTTGAGGTTCGGGAGAGATGCGATCTGCGTCTATTTAGGGCGCCAAAAAACGGCGCATAAGATTTTGGGGGAGAGCAAATGTCACAGCCAGCCTCCCCGAAAATCTTAAATCGCCGTAGTTCAGGCGATCAAAAATAGACGGAGATCGAAGCCCACCCGGCGTTCGAGAGCGTGATTTAATAACCCGCACCGATGTCTATTTAAGGGCGCCTGAACGACGGCGCATAAGATTTTGGGGGAGAGCAAATGTCACAGCCAGCCTCCCCGAAAATCTTAAATCGCCGTAGTTCAGGCGATCA
>SKQC01000454.1 GCA_007119175.1 Myxococcales bacterium
CTATGAGGAGGACGTTCAACCCGTTTATAGCAATATCGGTACGGCGTTGATGTATAGCGGCCATTATATGGATGCCGAATCCTATCTGCTCATTGCCCAGCAGATGGATCCGGCGGATACCGTGCCCTATATCAACCTGGGCGTGTTATACGACCGTCATCTGCGCAACTGGCCGCGAGCAGTGCGGTTTTACGAGTGTTATGTGGAGATGTCGAGCGATGCCTCGCAGACGCGTACGGTGCGCACCAGGCTTCAGGAGATCGAGAATACGAGGGCCGTCGACACCTCGCGCGTTGGATTGTCCTGTGGAGACACCTACGCCGCCAAAGAGCCCGAGAAGCGGGATCTGAGAGAGGAGCTGGGAGTCGCCGATACCGGCGGACCGCTCGATGTCTCAGGGGCGCCGATAGACGTCGATGGTATCAACCTCGATCTTCCGCTGGTCTATCAGCCGGATTCGGCCAACGGCGGTGGAGAAACCGAAGTGCGCGAAATCGAGGTGGTTCATAGAGAACGGGATACGGCATCGGAAACGGGCGGTGCTCAGGTCTTGGCCGAGGACGATTGGTCAATAGAGGCCCATGATGCCTTTGAGGCCGGGCGATACGATGAGGTGGTCGAGCTTTTATCGGAGCTGTCGGACGAAGAGGCCGACGTCTCATCAAAGGCCCTGCTCGGCAAATCCCTCTTTCAGGTTGGTCGATTCGAGGAGTCCGCCGAGGTCCTGGAAGAGGTCCTGTCGGAGCGTCCCACACCGGAGCTTGCAGATCGCATCATCAATGCCTATCAGCGCGCCGGAGATCGAGAGGGCGTACAACGGATTTGCGATCGTTTTTCCGATTGGCCAGACTACGAAGAGGCATTGTCGGAGTGCGACGCGTAGATGAGGTGACCGGTGGACGGGAATCGAGCGAAGAAGCGCTGTAGCACGGGGGTTGGTCTGGGCTGGCTGGGAAGGCCGCGCGGGGCGACGACGACGGAATATCTGATCATTTTGACGGCGGGGATTTTGGTGGTAATGGGTGGCATCCACGTCTTCGGCGGCGGACTTCAGAATCAATTTCAGGGTGCCGCCGATGTGGCCTCCGGGGTGGCCGGTGGAGAGGGCTCCGATCGCGGCGATAGCAGTTCAGTGGCCGCTGAGGAGGAAGACGACGGTGAAGCCGTATTTACCGGCGATGTCGACCGCGACGAGCAACGCATAGGCTCCGGTCCGGGCGCCGTCGAAGAGGAGGAAGACGAGGGCGGGTTCAACTTGCTATTGCTGCTGGTCGTCATCGGCGGAGTACTCTTTTTGGCCTATATTATCTTCTCCGACGATTAACGCCCGCGATAAGTGAGCATTATTCCACCGCTGATAATACCCACCTGAACAGCGCCAGGCTGAGCAAAAAGTAGGCGATATTCATGGCCATCATGGCCTGAATCCAGGGGCCAACTTCGGCCCAGCCTCCGCCGGTGAGCAGTGCTGAGGTGACCTGTACTCCGGCGATGAGCAAGGGAATTAAGAGGGGATAGAGCACGATGGGGAGGAGGACCTCCCGAAGCTCATTTCGCACCAACATCGCCGAGACCAGGGTGCCCAGAGCGGCGAAACCGATGGTGCCGACGGCGATTGCCAATAAATGGAGCGCCAGGACGTCGGAGACATCGACGGAGAAGGTGAAAATCAATAACGGGATCAGCGCCAGCTCAAAAAGCGCCATAAAGATCAGATTGACCACGAATTTTCCCAGATACAGGCTGTGCTGGCTTCCCGGAATCAACGCCAGGGCGCGCAGGCAGTCCTGTTCTCGTTCGTGTTGAAAGGTCCGGGAAATCGCCAAAGTGCCCGTAAAGACGATTGCCACCCACAGGATGCCGGGAAAGACGAGAATGCCGGTTTCGTCGTCGTGATAAAACGCAAACGTAAATACGACCATCAAGAGCACAGCGAAGGCCACAGTGGTGATCAATAACTCTCGCGTTCGCCACTCCCTTCGAAGGTCCTTGGCGATGATGGTCAGGATCTGGCGGAAAATGACGGCTTTCATAGGGCTACCATATTGGGCGGGCCCCCTCTTTACCAGAAAAAGCAATCCGCCCCGTCAGGCGTGGGCTCGATAGGTCTCGACGAGGTCCGCTAACTGGTGCGGGGCGCCGTCGAAGGACAGCTTCCCGCGACGAAGGATGACGATTCGGTCGGCCAACTCGTCGAGCAGATCGAAGTCGTGGGTGACGACAACGACGATGCGGCCCGCCGAGCGCAGATCGTCGAGAAGGTCGACGACAAAGCGCTTACCCTGCTGGTCGAGGCCGGTGGCCGGCTCGTCGAATAATAAAAGCTGTGGATTGTGAAGGAGCGCGCGGGCGATGCTCAATCGTTGTTTCATGCCTCTCGAAAACTCGCGCACCCGGCGATCGGCATCATCTGCAAGTCCGACCCGTTCAAGCCAGGAAAAGACGCGGTTTTGGGCGTCGTCAATACCGTACATTCGCCCAAAAAAGGCCAGGTTTTCCCGGGCCGTCAGCTCGCCGTAGAGCAGGGCGTCGTGGCTGACCCAGCCGATTCGATGGCGGGCTTTTCTGGCGAATTTTGCCAGCGGCATCTCACCGTAGCTAATATCCCCGGATGTGGGCTGATCGATGGTGGCCAGCAGATTCAATAAGGTCGATTTTCCGGCGCCGTTGTCGCCGACGATGGCCGTAATACAGCCGGCATCGAGCTCGAGGTTTATCCGGTGTAGGGCAAAGGATCGCCCATAGGCCCGGGAGACATCGCGCAGGGTGACCTGCGGTGGAAAGCGCTCCGCCATGACAACCTCAAGCGGCCTGTGACGAGGGGGAGTCGCCGGACTCCACATCGTTGATTTTGCGCAGGATCAGGGCCAGGCGCTGGCGCAGCAGGGTCTGCTCCTCTTCGAGTTCGAGGATATCGTCGTTATCGTCGGTCTCGTCGAACTCACTGAGGGCCAATTCGATCTCGGCGAGTTCGTCGACCACGGCATCTCTGCGATGTTTCAAGGCGTCGAGGACATCGTCCTGGCTTTGAGAGTCGCGAAACTCGCGATACTCGCGGCGGCCGTAAAAGGCGATAAAAAAGGCAGCGAGCAGCCCTCCGATAAGGGCGATCCAGCCACCGAGTGGGCGTGTAAAGGGCAAGCCTTCGACGCGATAGGAATAGGTTTCACCGGCCTCGACGGAGCGGCCGGAGGCGACGAGGTAGTCGCGCTGTGCGGGGAGTCCGGCCACGGAAGGATCGGAGCCGACATCAAAACCCGGGGCGCGAAGCGTCAGATCTTCGAGCCGAGAGATGCGCTCGAAATTGGTGTCGATAGGGACCAATATCTGAACTTCGTCGACCGGATATTGCATCTGCTGATTGAAAGTATAAGACGAGCTGCGTACGGATTCGGAAAAGCGAATCTGAAAGGTCACCGCTTGGCCCGGCTGAAGGACACCGGTCCAGTATATGACGTTATTGATGATCTCCTCATCGCCGGGGCCGGCAAAGCTGATGCCCTCGGCCTGGATGGGAAGCCTCAGGGGAAGCCCCCGTTGCAGCGAGGCGTCGGTGGCGGTTCCGATGTCGAAGGCGTGGTCGCCGTCGACTTCGATGGTCCAGAATTGGTCGACCACCAGAAATTCCTCCCAGGGGGAGATGATGACACGCTTTCGTGACAGGCGAACCGGCGGAAGTTTGTGGGTGCGATCGAAGACGGCGAGGTCGATGTCGACGGCGTCGGTGGCCTCGGTGTAATCGGAGTCAAAGGACAGGCCGCCGAAGGTCGTCGAGGCCTGCAGCGCGAGGCCCTGGGCGGAGAGACCGTCGGGGAGATTATCGAATCGAGCAATCCCGTTCTCATCGGTGACGGCGTTCCAAGAGGAGATGACCTGGCGAAAATTATCGGGCTGAACCAGCCCCGGGGGACGCACGGCGTTTAGCACGACCGGTAGGCCGGCCAGGTCGACATCCTCATCGGCGCCGTGGACGACGCGAATTGTGGCGCTGCGATCGCCGTCGGAAAGCTCGGCGTCCGTCGTCGGAGCCGGTTGTCGTTCGTCTGCCGAGGGGTGAACGGCGGCGTCGTCGACGGGAGGGGCGACGTTGGCCTCGCCGGGCAACGAGTCGTCGGGAGCCTCATAGTCGTCGGATCCCACGGTCTGAGCGTAGACCACACCGGGCAGCGACAGAAGCGCCAGGGCGACTAGAAGTATGATAGAGCGGAAAAAGGGTTTCATCCGGCGACCTCAGAAGGCGTCGAAAAGCGCGATAAAGGCTCCGGACCGTCCGGCGTTTCAACTGGTGTGCCGCATTTGCTGCAGAATAGATCGTCGGCCTTTAGCGAAGACTGGCAATTGCTGCAGTCGGCGATGTCATCTGGGTCCGGTATTGACTGTTCGGCGGATGCGGCCGATTCGCCCAGGGCCTCCAGGCGCCCGGCGATGGCGCGATCGATGATCTCGTCCCATTCTGTGTCGCCGCCGTGAATGGCGTCGAGTCGACGCATCACGCCCACGGCCTGGCGCTCACAGGAGCGTTTGAATCGCTCGTAGTCTTCCTTCGATATCTTGTTGGTCTTCCAGTCGTACTCAATATCGCGCAGTGCCTGCACGAGGGTGAGCTTTCGCGAGACCAGTGCCTCTACCTCTCGAAATTCTTCGTCAAGCAACTCAAAGCTTAGCTGCTCTTTGCGAGAGCCCCAGAAGGGCGCGAGCATGGCGACCACCATTCGCAGCGTAAAGGCGATGGCGATGATGACAAATAAGGCACTCATGAAGGGCCCTCCTCGTCAACGACGGAGGCGGGAGCGTCGAGTTGAGGCCCCCTGATTGAGGGGGGCTCGATATGGGAGGTGTCGGCGTCAGTGCTCACCATATATTGATAGCGCTGAGCCGAACCCCAGTCGGAGTGCGATTCGGCCGTCCAGATGATGACCGGAGAAAAGGAAATTGCCACCAGGGAGCCGAAGATGGCCGCCCGTCCCCATCCGCCATTTCCGGGCCGAAGTGATTCCACCGATTTTCGCGAGGGCCACAAACAGATCACGGTGCCCAATACGAGGATGACCCCGCCGAACCAGAAAAACCAGGTAAAGGGGCTGACAAAGACCTTAAAGGTCGCCTGCTGGGTCTGTGGATCGAAATTGACGAGGGCGACGTAGAGGTCTTCCATGGGGGTGGAGCGGATATCGATCTCACTGATCGGCATCTCTTCGGTGGCGTGATAGACGGCTTTTCCGGGGTGGAGGTCGTAGAGATGGCGCCCGTTTCGCTCCACGGGCATGGTGGCCATATACATGGTTCGATCGCGGTGTTCTTCGGGGTGAAGCCCCTGATAGGTCAGGGTGTAGTCGCCGATGGTCACTGACTGCCCGCGCTCCAGGGCCAGGTCCTGCTCGATCTTCATGGAGTTGCCGGCAAAGGCGACAAAGGCAAAGACCACGCCGAGGTGGACGATATAGCCGCCGTAGCGTCGTTTTTGTTTCATGCACAGACGGATAAATGAGCGCGACCAGGATTCGTCATGGGCGCGACGACGGGCCGACATGCCGCGATAAAATTCCTGGACGATCGTCGCCCCGACAAACCAGCATAAGCCGATAGCGGTGATAGCGTAGGCGGCGATGACGGCGTCCGGAGTCACGCCGAGGTCGACACCGCGGCCGAACCAATAGGCGCTCAATGACAGGGGCGTTAAAATGATGGCGGCGCCGATGGGGATCACGAAGTTGCGGCGGAAGTTTTTCCAATTCGCCTTGCGCCAGGCGATGATGGTTCCCACGCCCATCATCAATAACAAAAGCAGTCCCAGGGGAATCATCCATCGATTAAACCACTGCGGACCCATGGCCACTTCGTAGCCCGTAAACCACTCTTTGATCCGCGGCCACAGGGTGCCGAATAGGACGACCGTGGCCATGCTCAAAAACATCCAGTTATTGAAAATAAACGCCGCCTCCCGGCTGGCGGGACTGTCGAGGCGTTGTTCGGCGCGAAGACTCTTCCACCGCCACACAAAAAGAGCGAGGCTGACCACTGAGAAGGTGATCAAAAGGGTCAAAAAGTAGGGGCCGATCTCGCTCTGGGCAAAGGAGTGGATCGACTCGATAAGCCCACTTCGCGTGATATAGGTCCCGAAGATAGTCAGCAAGAAGGTGCTGATCATCAGGCCGATATTCCAACGTTTGAGCATCCCCCGGCGCTCTTGAATGAGCAGAGAGTGAATCAGGGCCGTCGACGTCAGCCAGGGTAATAGGGAGGCGTTTTCTACGGGATCCCAGGCCCAGTAGCCTCCCCAGCCCAACTCCTCATAGGCCCACATGCCGCCGAGGATATTTCCGATGGTCAGCAACAGCCAGGGGATCAAAATCCATTTGCGGGCTGCTTCCACCCAGGTATTGCTGAGATTGCCGGATAATAAAGCGGCGATGGCAAAGGCGAAGGGGACGGTCATCGTGGCCATGCCGCTGAGCAGAAACGGCGGGTGGATGATCATTTTCGGGGTCTGCAAAAGCGGGTTTAGCCCCTCGCCATGAGTGGGATCGTCGATGAGCTGGTAGCCCTCGAAGGGATTGGACCCGAACACGAGGATGATGAGCAAACCGGTAGCCACGGCCATGCAGACCGACATCACCCATGGCATAAAGTCCTGGTAGCGTTCGCGATTGACGTAGACGCAGATCGCCGAAAATAAGGAGACCATCCATACCCAGAACAGTAGACTTCCCGCCTGACCGCCCCAGAAGGCGCCGATGAGATAGAAGGTGGGCATGGTGTGGTCGGAGAAGCCGGCCACGTATTGAATGCTAAAATCGTGGGTCAAAAAGGCGTGAACCAGGACCATGGAAGCCACAGTCAGGCAGCCGAAGACGGTATAGGTGGCAAAGCGCGCGGCGTGTAGAAAGCGCCGCGAGCGGGTAATGGCGGCCACGGCGCCGAGGGCGACGGCGACGACGGCCACATAAAGAGCGAAATAGATGGAGAGCGAGCCGAGCCAACTCATTTCGATACCTTCAATTTAGCGAGATGCCTGAGGATCGGCAGGGGACTGAGAGTCGTCGTATTCACCACCACCGTAGTCACCCTCGTAGCCGTCAGTGGGCGGAGCGCCCTCGTAGCGGCTCGGGCATTTGACGAGGACTTCGTCGGCATGGAGGACCAGATGTTCGTCGAGATAGCCTTCGGCGACGATTTCAGAATCCTCTTCAAAGGTGTCGGGAAGGGCTCGCTCATAGACGATGGTCAGTGACTCGCCGTCGCTGGTGATGTCAAATTGGCTCTCTAGCACCCCTTTTTCGCCAATAAAACTGCCCGGTGAGACATCTCCGCGGACGCGGATATTTTGTCCGACAAGCTGGTCGCTTCTCTCCACGGCATCGTGGACGTCGAAGAAATAAGTCTCCGATTGCATACCGTCGAAGACCAAAAAAGTGATCGCCGCCATGGCAACGAGGACGCCGATCAACAATCCCCAACTGGGGCCCTCGTCTTCAGCGGATAGCCCGTAGTCGAGATCGTCAGCGAGAAGACCTGCGTCATCGGGGCCTTCGTCGAGCGAGCCATCGCGGCCCGCGTCGCCTGTGGGTGGAGATTCACTCATAATTACACCGTGAGTTATATGCCGGATTCAAAACCCGGAGCGCATTGGATTTATTCAGATAGTCTCGGGCTGCCGAAGGTTTCAAATAAAATAAGCCCGGAGCCCAGGTCTTTGAGCAACAAAGCGGCGGAACTCATGATTCCGAATACCTGAATTGACCGTGTCGACGTGTAGTTGCGCGGCGTCGAGTATCAAGGATTGGTAACGCATCCACCAGGGGCAGACAAGCCATAAGAATGCGGCAAATTGCCGCGGACTCCTAAGCGGGAACCCATGTCGGTGAGATCAATTCCCGTTTAAAAGAGGGGGATGACACCACCATCATCGTCGTCGGGCTCCGGATCTGGCTGCGGCTGTGGCTGCGGTCGAGGCTGAGGGCGAGGTCGTGGGCGCGGTCGTGGACGCGATCGGGCGTCGGGATCGCTGAATTCCTGATCGATATGAAAGATCATCGCCTTTCGCTCTAATTCGATCTGGTAGGTGGGGTTTGAGGGTTCGATGGTGACCGAGTCGTTGTCGGTGACCACAGTGAGCTCGTGTTCTTCGCCGGGAATTCCCTCGAAGGTAAAGTGGGCAATGCCCCTGTGATTGGTGCGCGCTTTTTCCTCGCCATCAATTAGGATGGGAACGTCTGCGCAGTGCTCGTCGTCGAGTCGGCTATCGCATTCGAGATCGACCCAGGTCAGATATTCCAGCAAGGTGGTGCGAACCTGGGCTTCGAGGTTGATAGGAACACCGCGATAATTGCCTTCAAGCGAGCGGGTGAGCTGCAGTTTTTCAGTGCGCGGAAAGTCATCGGAGGTCAGCGCATAGCCCTCGATTTCCTCGACGGATAGCTCGATTTCTCGTCCCGGACGGTCTCGCAGGGTGGCTGTAAACTGACCGTTGGCGTCGGAGAATCCCACGACGTTGTCGTCGAGAACGATGGGAATACCGGCCACGGGAGTTCCGTCCATGGCGTGAGTTTCGATCTCAAGGTTGAAGTCGAACTCCTGGTGTTCCGCCGCCGCCGACGACGACGATTCGTCATCGTCGCCGCAGCCCATCATCAGGCCTGTGAGGACGAGGACAGCACCGACGATCATCAGCGGGCGAAGCGGCCGATAGAGAGCTTGATCAATCATCGTCTTCACCATCGTATTGCAGTTCGATGACCTCGGCGGAATTATGAGCGCCGAGAAAGGAGTGCGCCGTGGCGCCGGGATCAATATTGGCCAGTCGACTATATCGCCGATTGGCACTTCCGAGGCGGCCATCGAGCAGTGCATCGCGGATACTATCAACCACCTCATCGACCTCGTCCTGGATGACCTCGGCGGCATAGACCTCCTGCCACATCTCCCAGGCCTCGGAGGGATCTTCTTGAGTGCGGATCAACTCACCCAGTAATTTGAGGGCCTGCGAATAATAATCGAGTTTGTCGGAGTCCGAGGAGGCATCGTCGGCCTTTTCGATGAGGTCATCGATTTGTTGATGCCAGTCGGCGATTTGTTCATCCGTGGCGAGGGTGATGGCGTCGGCGGGCGGATTGGTCTGAAAGCTGGTGGTGACGGTGAGCCGAGAGTCGCTGTTGATGGTGCCCGGCAATTCCACTTCCGGGGCGCCCTCGGCGAGGGCCGCTTCCTCGTCGTCTTCAGCCTCCTCATCTCCCTCCGCTTCGGAGGACTCGGCCTCTTGTTCAGCCTGTTGAGCCTGGGCCTCCGGAGATGGCTCGTCGTCATCGTCACCTGTCATTACGGCGAAGACGGCAACCGCCAGAAATAAGACAGCGAAGATTCCGGCGCCGACGATTTTTATATCCGGTCCCTCGCCACCTTGAAGAGACTTGATCAGGTCTTTCGCCGTCGCAGGGCGATCGGCGGGGTTTTGGGCCAGTGCAGTCTGGAGTTTGCCGATGAGCTTCTGGTCGCTGAAATTGGACAGATTCTGCGGCTGTAGAGGAAGGCCGGTAATGGCGGCGGCGAGTACGGCAGCCAGGCTGTAGACGTCGGATTCGGGGCTGAGTTGGCGGCTCTCTGGATCGCCGTCCATCTCCGGAGGACCGAATGCGCCGAGGTTTCCGCGATCCTCGAGCTTGAGCATATCAAAGGGCTCAATCAACACATTGCCCTGTCCATCGACCCAGATGGCGTCGGTGGTCAAATTGGCGTAGGCCAACTCGTTGTCGTGGATAAGATCGAGGACGTCGGCCACGGGCGACAACATGGCGATGGCCTGTTCCGGGTCCAGCGGGCCGCCTTGCTGTAAAATCGTGGTCAACCGGTCGCCGCGGGTGGCCTGTAATTCGACCCACATCCCGGAATCACTGACGAACATGCCGTTCATTGTGGTCAGATTGGAGTGCTTTAGCTCGTGGAGCTGTGCGATGCGCTCTCGGAGCGGTGTGGTCATCTCCTCGGGACGGCCCTCCCAGATGCGTTTGAGGATCACCGAGGTGCCCAGTGCATTCTTGGCATTGATGAGGGTGATCTCGTCGCCGCGTTGAATATCGTCGGCGCTAAATTGATAACCCCTGTGGAGATCCTCGTCATTGTCGATGGGATCGCCGCCACCGCCATCGTCGCCGGTTCCCGCCATCAGGGCGTTGACGTCGACGAATTGGGTGCTGCCGTCGTAGCCTGCCTCCTGCTGCTCCGGGGTATAATGGGCTTTTTCTTCTGCGAAATCGGCGATATTGACGAAGGCCGTGGCTCCGTCGTGACTGGCGTCAGCGCTGCCGGGTATCACGACCTGATCGCGCGACCGATCGCGGCTCTCTTGAGAAAAGACATCTTCAGTGCCGAAATCTCCGGTCGCCGAGGAATCGACGCTGGAGAAATTGCCGGACTGAACCGGAGGGGGGGCGTTAGAGTCACCATAACCCGGTGAAGGTGGGGGTTGGTGCTGGTTTTGCTGACCGTAAGAGCTCTGTGGCTGTGGGGGCTGTTGCGGATTTTGCCCGGGGCTTATAGGCGGTGGTTGTTGTTGTCCCTGTGAGGAGTATTTGCCCTGATATTGCTGCCCCTGCCCCTGTCCCTGTCCCTGACGCTGACGTTGGTCAAATCCCTGACCTTGACTTTGCCCCTGTCCTCCCTGGCCCTGGCCGTAGGATGGCGGTTGTTGGTGCTGGTTTTGCTCGGAGCCAAAGGAGCTGCTTCCATAGTCGGGAGCGCTGCTGGTGATGGCGCCGCCGCCGGAGCTGGAGCCGTCGAGAGAACTGGGGATTTCAAAAAGGGCCGTTTTGTCGTCGGCCCCGGCCTCTTCTACGGCGGGCATGGTGTCCATCGTCGGCGGTGGAGCAAATTGTGGCTCCTCGCTTTCGGCTGCCCCCGCCTGCAGAGCATCGAGATCGACAAGTTGTGTCTTGTCGTCCTCATCGTACTCGTCACTCGGATCATCCATTGGGTGTCCGTTCTGGTCGAAGCGGTCGTCAGACATGAGCCATCAGTGGTGGCAGGGAAAAACTGACCGGGGGATTATCGTATCAAAAGGACCGATGATTCTCATCGAGCGTCCGGAGGCGGTTGAAACCAGCGCTCGTCGATATTGATACCACGCTCGTAGATATGCTCCAAAAACGTGGGCAGGTTGCCGACGGCGACGTGCTCGCCGAGGACATCGCCGGTGTCGGGATCGTTGCCGCGATTGCGAAATACGAAGATCGGTCGAATCTGATATTCGCCGTTGGTGTCGAGGCCGAGGACTTCGGCGATATGGGTGATTTTACGGCTCCCGTCGTTAAAGCGGCTGGTCTGGATAATGACCTGAATTGCCGAGGCCACCTGGGAGCGAAGGGCGGCCAGAGGCATCTCCACGTTGCTCATCATCGACATCGTCTCCAGCCGACGAAGAGTGTCATCCGGATAGGTGGCGTGGCAAGTAGACATTGTTCCGCCGTGGCCGGAGGTCATCGCCTGAAGCAGGGTCAGTGCCTCACCACCGCGGATCTCACCGATGACGATTCGGTCTGGACGAAGGCGCATCGCCGAGTGAAATAGATCGCCGATGCCCACTGCGCCCCGTCCTTTGGCGTCGGCGCCCTTGGTCTCCAGCATCAGCACGTGGGGCTGTTGTAATTGAAGCTCCTGGGAGTCCTCGATGACGATGATTCGCTCGTCCTCGCGAATTTTTGCAGACACGCAGTTGAGCAGCGACGTCTTACCGCTACCGGTACCGCCGGCGACGATGATATTTCGCTCCATCTGCACACAGATGTCGATAAATTCGGCTCCCACCGGGTGGATAGAGCCGAATTCGATCAATTTTTGAAGCGAGAGGTCGAATTCGCCAAATCGGCGAATGGCCACGGAGATCCCGTTTCGCGCACAGGGGGGAATGACCACATGGACTCGACTGCCGTCGGGAAGACGAGCGTCGAGTCGCGGGTTGAGGACATTGAGGGTCTTGCCGACAAATTGAGCGATATTTTTGACCCCGCCCAGTAGATCGTCGTTATTTTCGAATGTGGCGTCCGTCTTTTTTAATTTTCCGCCGACCTCAATCCAGATGTCGTCGGGCCCGTTGATCATAATCTCGCTGACCGAGTCATCCTCCATATAAGGGGCGATGCACTTGAAATAGCGACGAATCGACTGTTTGAAAATCTTATCTGGGATCATACTGATTCAGATCCTGAAATGGAGAGCGTCAATGCGGGGTCTCTTTCGAGTCAAAAGCGTGGAAATAACCGCCGAAAGAAAGCTGTGTGGGCGTAGGAAAAAGGGCAGAAATGACGGAGACGAGCTTCGGCGCCGAGTATACACGACGCGGGAAAAGACCGTCAATAAAACGGGTTTTGGCCACGGGGTGCGTTCTTGTCGGTGTGTGGCGCGTCATGATACAGGACGGACCGCGTAGCAGCCGGGAAACCGGCGCTTAAAGCCACTGTGCGGCGTCCGGCCGCTGAGTAATCTGCAGGAACGAGGCATCTCATGATGCGTTGGATTGACGAAAAGCTGATTCCTTTGCTCGCCGTGGTGGCGGTAGTGATAATGGTCATCGGCCTGTGGATGGTATTTTATTATGCCCCGGTCGAGCGGGTGATGGGGATTGTCCAGAAGATTTTTTATGTCCACGTGCCGGCGGCGATGGCGATGTACGCCGGGTTTGCCGTCTCGGCGATGTGCAGCCTGTTATATTTGTTGCGACCGGCGAAACGGTGGGATAGCGCGGCGGTGGCCGGCGCGGAGATGGGGATGGTGGCCTGCCTTTTTGTGCTGATCTCCGGACCGCTGTGGGCCTATAAGGCCTGGGGGACGGCCTGGACCTGGGATCCGCAACTGACGGCGACGTTCGTGCTATTTTTGATGTACGGAAGTTATGTGCTGTTGCGCTATTTCGGCGGTGACGGAAAACAGATCAAAAAAGTCTCCGCCGTGCTCGCATTATTGGCGATTGTCAACGTGCCCATCGTTCATTATGCGGCAGAGCTGTGGGGCGGGATGCATCCCGTCGTCGAACGAGAAGGAGGCGAAGGGCTGGCCGCGGAGATGTCGTTGACGCTCCAGGTCAGCATGCTCGGTGTGTTGCTGGTCTTTTTGGTGACCCTGTGGGCTCGGTTTCGAGTGCGGATGATGGAGACCAGGATCGAGGAGCTATATCTGGAGGTCGAAGATCTGGCCAAATTGAGCGAGGAGTAGGTGTGCAAGAGCGAATCGCAGTGATGATGACGAAGGCAATGGTTGCATTGACGGCTATCGTCGTAAGTTTGTCGTGGTCGTCGGTGGCCATGGCCCAGAGCGGGGCGGCGGCGGAGACGACGATACACGGCGGGACGCTGGTGATCGCGGCCTATTTAATCCTGTGGGTGATGTTCGGCGGTATCCTTCTACTGGTGTTGCGACGCCAGAAAGTACTTCAGCGAGAATTGGACGGGCTGGAATCTCGCATCGA
>SKQC01000381.1 GCA_007119175.1 Myxococcales bacterium
CTCACCATATTGATTCAGCACCAGGCGCTGCGCCTGCCGGAGTTGGCGCAAATTCTGGGTCTTTCACAACAGAATGTGGCCCAGAATATCCGCCATTTGCGGAGATTGGGTTTCGTCGACGTATTGCCGGAGGCCACAGATATTTATCGCGTCCGGCCGCTGGCGAGTGTCTGGGTGAGTCGAGAGCTGCGGGCACGGAATCTTATCTGATCGGCCGGAGAGAGGAGCGACGATGGAGATGGTCATCATAGCGGCTGCCGAGGGCGGCGAGGAGATCCGGTGGGTGGGTTATCTAGTGGTGCTGGCCGCCGCTGCGGCGATTAGTCTGGGTATTCGGCGAGTGGCTTCGGCACAGGGGCGGTTTCGGCTCCGCCGCTGGGTGCCGGCGATGCACGTGGCGGTGTGGATGAGCGCTGTCGGGCTGGTCGTGGTGGGGATCGCAGCTCACGGATTCACGACGGCTTTATTGCTGGTATTGCTGGCGCTGGCGGGAGTCGCCCTGGCGGGCATGGAGTTGCTGCGCGATGTCGCCGCTGGACTGGTAATATTGAGCGAGTCGAAGCTCGCTGTGGGAGAGCGCATTGAGGTCGCCGGTCGGCGTGGCGAAGTGATATCGATCGGCCTTCGATCCGTGCAGCTCTGCGATGTCGACGGCATCGTCCACGACATCCCCCACAGTGAATTAACGGGTGGGCCGATATCTCATTTCTCGGACGTTGCAGACGCGGTCTGCGAATTCGAGATGGAGTTTGAGACCGACGATGAGCCAGAAGATGTTCTCAGGACGGTGCGTCTGGTCGCCGGATTGGCGCCCCTGGCGTCGCCGAAACGGCGGCCACAGGCTCACCTCAAAGAACCGCCGCGCTCCGGCGAGCCGCTGAAGGTACAGATTCGCTCCTATCCTTTTTCTGCGGATCAACGAGACGCCTATCGAAGTGATGTAGTTCAGCGATTGCAGCGCCGCTTTTCGTGAGGTCTGATCATTCCACGACGTCGAAGATGGCGTATTGCCAGGAATCCAGAGTTATCTGCACTTCGCCGTCTTCGGCGTCGACGCTGGCTGCCGAGAGGTGGTCGCTTAAGGTCGCGGAGTCCGACCAATCTTCGGGGAGGATGACCGTTTCCGTGCGTTGGTCCTCGGATTTATTCATGGCGATCAGTGCGCGGCGTCCCTCGCCGTCGTCGCGGCTATAGGCGTAAAAATCGTGGTCAATCCACAACTCGCGTCGGTCGCCGGTGCGAAGGGCCGGTACGTCGCCGCGCAATTGACCCAACTCACGGATATTTTCCAAGAGTGCCGTCTGGTTGGCGTTCCAATCCCAACTCATCATCCGTCTATTATCCGGGTCTGGACCGCCGGCGAGGCCAATTTCATCGCCGTAATATAAGAGCGGAATGCCGGGAATGGTCAGCAAAAAGGCGTGGGCCATGCTGAGGCGATCGATGATCCACTGCTGGTCGATAGAATTTTCGGGACCGTCGGCCATCAGATCTTGAGTATTGCCGAAGGGCCCGTCGTCGTTTCCGACCATCTCAGTGACGAAACGCGGGATGTCGTGATTGCCCAGGAAGGGAGAATGCCAGGGATAGGTCTCTCCGTAGGCGTCCTCGGAGCGCTCCAGACCGGTTTCTAATTCTTCAAAGGAGGCGTCCTGACCGAAAGTGCGGCGGATGGGATAGAGCAGCGGAAAGTCGAATTGCCCGTGGAGTTCCCAGTCGGCGACATAGTCCATGATGACGTCGTGGCCGAATTCACCGGTGAACGTCTCGCCGACGATATAAAAGGGCGCGGCCCCCTTTTGCTCCAATTCGTTGATGCGCAGCCGAATGGTGCGCATGATGACGTGTTCCATATGTTTTGCGGCGTCGATTCGCAGGGCGTCGACATCGAATTTTTCGATCAATGCCATGGCGTCGTCGACCACGCGCTCCACAATATCGTGGTTTCGGTAATTTAGATTCGGCAAATAGGGGGCGAATTGGCATATCAGCGTTTGCTCATCCCAGCCGCAGCCCTGGTCGCCGCAGACGCAGGTGGGCTCGCACCAGGTCGGGTTTTCCTGACAATAAATATGGTCTTCGTGGATGTGGTTTAAGACCAGATCAAAGATCACGCGGATGCCCCGGTCGTGGGCCGCTTCAATCATCTCGTGGAGGGCCTCGTCGCCGCTCTGTTCAATATCGCCGAATCGAGTCTCGGCGCGCAGGGGATCGACGGTCCAATAGCCGTGATAGCCGGTATAGACGTTGTCATCGAAGGAGCCCGATTGAGCGAGATTCGTATTTTCGTTGATCGGATTTAGCCACAGGGCGTTGACGCCCAATTCGTGGAAATGATCTTCTTCGATGGCCTCGGTGATTCCCGGGAAATTTCCGCCCTTATAGTTGGCGATGGAGGGCACGCCGTCGATGGGCCCCAGCGGCGAGGAGCCGGCCTGGCGAAAGCGGTCCGTGAAGATGAGGTAGATAATGGCGTCGAACCAGTCGAATGCCTGTTCCTCGTGCCACAGGGGGATCCACAACGGGTTTTGCAGTGTGGGGCGGCCCTCTTCGTCGGCGGCGCGGGCGCGGAAAGAGAATTTTCCAAAATCGTCGAGCTCGTGATCGACGCTGATCTGGTGGTCGTCGACGTCGGCATCGATCTCGAGGTCGCCCAATGTGATCTGGAGCGTGTCCGCGTCCAGTGAATCTCCATCAACGCCGGGCAAAAATTGTAGCTCAGCGCTCACGCGGCCCTGGTCGTCGATTTCGATATATTCAACATCAAATGAGGGCCGCGAGCAGTCGTCGACGACGAGGTTTCGATTTTCTGAATCGCCGGACCAGTGGGTGTAGACAAAGGGTGGCGGGTCGGCCTCGAAGGCGCCGTCGATGACGTATTTGAAGGGGTGATGGCCGGGTTCTAATTCGAGTGAATGGCGCCAGGCATTGCCGGAATGGTCCATCTCGTCGGCGTCGAGGGCCCAGTCGTTGAATGGGCCGGCCACAGCGACGGTGTCGGCGTCCTGGGCTTGCGTAAATTCCAGCTCTACCTCGCAGAGCAGATCTTCGGGCACCTCGTGGTTATTCTGGTTGGTCGTCGGCTGGTTGGTATTACTCGGCGCATTGTCGTCGGTGGGCTCCTCAAATTGCGGGCAGGCAACGCAGAGAAAGCTCAGCGATACGGCGATGACAAACAATAGATGGGAGCCTGGATAAGATCGCATGTTTATTGCTCCACGAGGATTCGCCCGCTCTGGGGCGGGACATCGATTGTCACCTCGCCGGAGCCGTCGACGCTAAATGAGGTGCCGTCGTCGGCGAAGATGTCGACGAGTTCAGTATCGGCCGAAAAGGAGACGGGCATGGCGCCGCCGCCCAGCGAGGTGGCACTTGTCTCGCTGCTATGCTCGGCATTGGCATTGACCACGACCAGCACCGTTTCGCCGTCGTAGGTGCGCTCAAAGGCGATAATGCCGGCGTCCTGTTCGTCACCGGTGCGCTCGGAGGCCCAGCGGATCTGAAAATCACCGCGGCGAAGAGGGGCCAATTGCTTTCGGAGCTCGATGAGCCGGCGGGTGTGCTGGAAGGTCTCGCTCTCGGTGTCGAATCCGTCGGCGAGCCACATATTTTCGCGGTTTGCCGGGTCGTTTCCGCCGTCGAAATCCTGCTCCGTGCCGTAGTAGATGCAGGGGATGCCATCCATGGTCAAAAGATAAAATAAGGAGGCGCGCAGGGCGTCGACGTCGTCGAAATCAAAGAGAAATCGAGCCACGTCGTGGTTGTCGATAAAATTGACCAGGGCGTCGACGGGGGCGATGCCGTTTCCGTCGCTGTCGGTGATGCCGCCGGGCTGTGGTGTGGTTCCGTAATTGTCGGGGCGCTGCTCGAAAAGAGTTTCGATATTGGAGGTGGCCTCGCCGCGGCCGAAGACATCGTCGAAGACCTGGAATTTATGGGAGAAATAAAAGGCGCTATCGAGCTTTCCGGGCGCCGTATAGCGGCCAATGACATCGTCACCGCCGTCGAAGATCTCGCCGAACATCATGAAGTTTTCCTTGCCCTGCTCGGCCAGACGCTCACGAATCCGGGGAGCAAATTCGGCCCAGAAGTCCTTTTCGACGTGTTTGACCGTGTCGATGCGAAAGCCGTCGGCGTTGGTCTCCTCGATCCACCAGGCCCAGATGTCGACCATCTCATCGCGGACCTCCGGCAGGGTGGTATCGATCGCTTTTAGGCCGCCCGGAAAATCACCGGTCTCGACCATGTCGCGGAAATCCCAGCCCCAGGGCGTGACCACCCGTCCGCGGCGGTGATACCACTCCGGATTTTGAAAGACCTCGGGCTTCGGCGGCACTCGATTCAACTCCGGCATATCGGTCCAGATAATGGGCGCCGGACCGGATTCGCCGAGGCTGGTGCGGGATTGAATACCCCGGGGGTCGTAGTCCGGATCCCATTCTGTGGTGCGCAGAACCTCGGATTGCATACCGCCGAATTCCTCGTCGTAGACCATGCCCGATCCCTCGACGTGTTCGTCGGGCTGACCGTTTAAATTTATATCGTAATAAAAGAGCTGGCCGATATGATTGACGATGACGTCGAGCAAAATTTTCATATCCCGATCGTGGGCCTCGTCGACGAGTCGCCGAAGGGTCGGGAGGTCTCCAAAATGGGGGTTGGCGCGCACGAAATTCTGCGGCCAATAGCCGTGGTATCCGGCGATGCCGGCGTCCTCTTCGACGACCTGAAAGGGCGGCGAGATCCACAGCGCGGTCACCCCCAACTCCTCGAGATAATCGAGTCGGTCGATGATGCCCTGCCAGTCGCCGCCGTGCCAGGCGGTCAACGACGTGGTGTCGACGCGGTAGTCCAGGTTTGGATTTCCATTCTCGAAGCGGTCGGTCACGATCTGATAGATGACCTCGTCGCGCCAGTCGTCGACCTCGACGCTCAGCTCCGGAGCGTCGGTGTAGGGGACGTCGAAGCACGAGGACAGGGCGACGGAGACGACGAGAAATGCCGATAGCATCGCCGTGCGGACGAGGGGAATTCGATTTGCAAAAAGTCGCATCGTCATGGGCTCAGTAAGAGGCCGAGTTAAACCACCACTCCACCATGACGCCCAGGTAGTGCTGGACGTCGAGGTCGCGGCGGCGATCTTCGGGGCGGTATAAAAGTTGCGCCGATTCGTTCAAAAAAGAGGCGGTGTAGATGGCGCGAAATTGGGGTCGCGAATAAGCGCCGGGTTCGAGCCCAAATGCTGACAGCAGGGACAGCTTGGTGACCGTCGGTGCCTGCTGCTGTGGACGGCCATAATCCTCTGTCTCCGGGTAGGGTCCCTGCGGCGATCGGACCTGGTGCGAAACTTCGACGCCCGGGTGGATATGATCGGTGAGGTAGCCGTGCATTCGGGTGGCGATGATGGCCTCGCGGTAATCGCGATGGGTGTCGACCTCGTAGGCCGTATTAAAACTGCGAAGATAGGTGCCCACCGTGGCGTTTCCGTAGGGCGTCTCCACGGTGCCGGCCATGCCGCCGAGCAGATCGGAGGCCCCCTGGGCGGTCTCGTCGACGTTGACGCCAAAGGGGATGCCCAGCTCCCCGTAGGCTGCGAGATTGGCGGAGTAGCGCAAAAAGACATTCGCGAAAGAGCCGTCAAAAAAGCCTCCCGAGGCCTCCCAGACTCCCAGTTGCCCACCGAAAAGCCAGCCCGAGTCGGCCGGCAATTGCTCTTCGGTCGTGCCGTCGTCGAGACGTCGAACTCCCTCGGGTAAGTGATGGCTCTCACCGTAAAGAACGGCTTTTAGGCCGCGATTTCCCTCGTCGTCGAGCCATAATTGCTGTTCTCCGCGGCCGGAGAAGATCAGGCGCTGGCGGTCGAGAAAGACTACTTCTTCCGTACCGAATTCAAGGCCCGGGACGTCAACGATCTGCTGCTGGAACTCGTGGTCGAGGCGGTTTGCGCCGCCGTGGACCCGGAGGTTGGTGGGGCCGACGGGGGCGTCGAATGTCACGCCGGCGCCGCCGCCGACGGTGTTGATATTGTCGAGGGGCCAGAAATCCAACAGGTAGATATCGTCACCGCGATACATGCGGCTTCCCGCCCAGATATCGACGTCGAGCGCCTGTCCATGCCATACGCCGGTGGCGTATAGATTTCGAATTGCGATGCTCTGATCGAAGTCGCCGGTGGTGTGAAAGAGATCATCGAGAAAACCGAGAGTGGCGACGATATCCGTTGAAAAGTCCGGTTCTTCCTCGGGGCGGAAAAAGCGCTGCTGAAACTCCAGCTCCGCGTAGCTTCGCTCGTCGATACGGCTGCCGAAGGAGACCACGTTGACCGGCCGCGCGGTGTGGCCGCGAAGGTCGGTGGCGGTCCGGACGCGACCATAAGAGCCAAAACGAAATTCCGACCCCACGGAGACTTCATCTTCGGCGTCGTCGTCTTCTGCCTCCTCGACATCGTCGACGGGATTTAGCTCGACTTCAGTGGCCGCTGCCGGACCGGCGACCAATAAGAATAGCGAGCTCAATAAGGCGATAATCCAGTGGGACTTCACGTTCTACTCTCGTATGGCACGGGCGGCAGATTGGGGTTTCGGAATATGTATTTAGTCCTGCCCGGCCATTACTTCAACCCGAAGCGGCGCACATATACATTTGGTGGAAGGCCCTTCGACCATTTCACCAGCACCTGAACCGCCCCCTGCTGCGGTTGTTCCTGGTCGAGGTTGATATGGGTCCACACGTCTTCGACCTCGCAGACCTTGGTCTCGCCCTGCCAGCGGACCAGCATATGCTCGCCCTTTGACGGCGGTCGAAATTCGTGGTTTGAGCGGGCGCTGGGGACCGAAATTTCCTTATTCTTGTCGACGATCAATATCTGGTACATGACGTACTCCCTTCGGGAAGACAAAGACCTACCATTGCGATTCGTCGCGAACCCGTGAAGTATAGGGGAGGCAAGCCTGTATTATCCATGACCGTTCCAATGTGGTTTTAACCCGGATTAGGCCGCCTCTTTGCCTCGCGAGGAAATCTCGGGAATAATGCACCCGGGAGTTGGTCGGAATGCAAGGAGCAACACAGTTGAGCGCAACAATTCCAAAGGTGATATTGGCGGGGGCGGTTTTTGTGGCGACCATTCTCGCCGCATCTCTGACAGTTGCCGAAGAGGGAGCGCCCCAGATCGATACGCCTGGCCCCGATCTGGGATTTGGCCAATTCGAGCTCGGCGATGACGCAAGGTTTGGCGAGCCGCAGCGGGTGCGCGGACGGGTCGACCAGCGCGGCGAACTCAATCCTCTGGCGGGTCGGGGAATCTCCTGGCCGACGGGCTATATCGCGCCCTCCGGAACGCTCACCTATACCAACCAGGTATTGGCCGGGCAGCGTCTGGCCTTTTCGCTGAGCGACCAGATCGAGATATCGGCCTATGGGTTTTTCCCGCTGGGCAATCAGACTTATGCCGGCGGTGGAGGCCAGATCGAGCTTATGGATGGAGATGCCTGGGCGCTGAGCGTCGGCGCTCAGGGCCGCTATCGGCGGACCAATTTTGCCCCCGGCACAGCCGATGCCTCGCTCGGAATTCACGCCGTCGTCGACGTGATTGCCGGCGATAATACGAGTTGGAATGCAGGGGCCGCCGCAAATATCCCTGTATATCTGGCCGTTGAAGACGTCGATTTCTCCGATTGTGACACCCGCCGCCAATGGGCGGAGGGCGAGTGTGGAACCACGACGCGGCGCAGCGGTTTAATGCCTCGTTCCGGCCATTGGGTCTCTTTATTTGCCGGGATCAATCACTTTTTGACCGACTGGCTGATCGTCAACGTCGAGGCATTTTCCGGTGTCTCTCAGGGCAATTTCTGGGCGCTGGAGTCGGTGCTCGACTCGGAGCTCAATTACGTCGCCGAGCAACAATTGGTGGAGGAGACCGACTGGAGTGCCGGATTGGGCCCGCTGGGGATATTTACCCTCGGCCTGGGAGCCACGGCGAGCCTGGGAAGGGCGGCGATTCAGCCCTCGATTTATCTGACCAATTACGACGGCGATGCCGAGGTATTGCCCTATCTCTCGCTCTCCGTTGCCATCGGCGGAAGTCACTGAAATTCAAGATTTAAATCAGACATTAAGGGATGATCTATGACTCTCACCGGCGAATCATTGCCGCAGATCAAGACGGCGATTCCGGGGCCGGAGTCCGAAGCTCGCGTCGACGACCTCGCCCGATCGGAATGCCCGGCGATAACGGCTCGACGCTCGCGGCGCGAGCGGGAAAGCGGCGTGTCGCAGGACCCCATCGTATGGCGCCGCGCAAAGGGGGCGAATATTGAGGATGTGGACGGAAATATCTTCGTCGACCTCACCGGGGCCTTTGCCGTCGCTGGATTGGGTCACGGCCACCGGCGTATCGTGGAGGCCGCAAAACGCCAGTCCGAGGAATTGATCCACGCCATGGGTGACGTATATCCGGGGGAGCCAAAAATCGCGCTATGCCGCCGGCTCGCCGAAATTACGCCGGGAGAGCTCACGCACTCGATCCTGGGGCTGTCCGGCTCGAGCGCCGTGGAGGCGGCGTTGAAGACGGCCGCGATTCACACCGGGCGCAGTGGTGCCATCGCCTTCTGGGGCGGCTATCACGGACTCGGCACGGGAGCTCTGGGGGCCACGGCCTACCGCGAGGAATTTCGCCGGCCATTTGTCGCGCAGTTGAATCCGCAGATTCAGCACGTTCCCTTTCCCGACTCCTACCGGCCGCCATTCGGAATGAGCTTTAATGCCTCGCCTGCCGAGGTCAGCGATGCCGTCCTGGCTCATATTCGCGAGACTCTGAGCGGTCCGGCCACAGCCGCGGAATCGGTGGGCGCCATCATCGTCGAACCCATCCAGGGCCGTGGCGGCGAGGTCGCTCCGCCACCCGGGTTTTTGCAGGGCTTGCGCGAGATCTGCGACGACTTTGAATTGGTGCTAATTTTCGACGAGATCTACACCGGTTTTGGCCGGACGGGGGCGATGTTTGCCTGCGAAACCGAAGGGGTCACTCCCGATATATTATGCGTGGGAAAGGCGATGGGCGGCGGGTTTCCCCTGTCGGCGGCCATCGGACGCGAGGAGGTCATGGCCTCCTGGGGCAACTCCAGCGGCGAGGCAATCCACACCTCGACTTTTTTGGGCAATCCACTCGGCTGTGCGATGGGCCTCGCCGTTATCGATACCCTGGTCGAGGAGGGCTGGCCGGCCCGCGTCGCTCGCCGCGGCGAGCAGATTCGAAAACGGCTCGAGGTCCTTGCTCGCCGCCACTCACAGCGCATCGGCCGCATCCGCGGCCGCGGCCTGATGCTCGGCATTGAATTGGTTCGCGACCCGCAGACGCGCGAGCCCGACGGAGAATTGGCGCTCGCCCTCACCGACTATTGCCGCCACCACGGCTATCTGGTGTTGCCCTCGGGCCGTCACGGCCAGGTCCTCGCGCTATCCCCTCCGTTCGTCGTCACTGATGCCCAGTGGCAGGCATTCTTCGAGGTGCTCGACAGGGGACTTGAGAAGTTGCCTCACTCCGGAGCGCCGTAGCGATCTTCGAGTCGCTGGAGGATTGGAGCGGCGATGGCGCGCGGGAGGCGCTCGTCGGTATCGTCAATAATATCGTGTGTGACTTCGTCGTAGTCACGGGCGCGGCGGGCGGCGTCGCGGGTTTCAAAGACAATTCGCTTGTCCTCGTCGCCCTCAATGAAAATCCAGATTGGCCACGCGGTGGCCTTTTTTCGACTTCCCTTCTCGGCCTCGCCGATGCCCTCGGGGACCGGATTCGTTACGAGAGTGACCGTGGGGGATTTCACCTCGCTCAGCGGTTCGTCGTTTTGAAGCCATTTGCCGTGGTCTTCGTCGATAATGATCTTTCGCAAAACGGTCTGCGCAGCATAGCTCTGGGCGGTAAAAAAGCGGCGCATCAAAAAGAAGAGGACCATCCAGGTGACGATGACCAGAGCGGAGATGATTCCCGCCGTCAGCGGTTCGGCAGCGACACCCTGGGGGCGGCGAATGGCGGCAATGGCCACCACCGAGAGGCCGCAGATCAGCCCGCCCAGCACGGGGTGATTGCCCAACCAGCGCAGGCCGCTGCCGGTTCGGCTCTCGCGGGGCACCTCGACGGTGGTTCGGTAGGCAATCTCGATGGGCGGATCGAACATGGAGACTCTCTAATCTTCGGTTTATGGGCGACCCACGCTGGCATTTTGGCGGTATTCGTTGCAAGCGGCAAACGACTGCTCAGGCGTAGGCCGGAAACGATTTGGTCAAACGCCCACGCACCTCGTCGGGTACGCATAAGCGGATCGTATTATAGGAGTCGCGGCCCAGAAGGTGGACGATATCACTACCCTCTTCGATGGGGACGACGTCGCCGTTTCGCTCGACGACCGGGATATGGGCGCTGAGCCGCGGCGATGACGGGTCGTAGGGCCGGTAGGGGGTATCGCTTGCCCGGTCGACGAGCACTGCGTAGTCGGGGTCCATACCGAGTTCGACGGCGACCTCGTTGGCCCGGTCGATGACACGGGCGACCATGACCGGGTCGTCTTTGTCGAGGTCGATCGTCTTATATAAATGGCGGCTCAACAGCCCGCGGCTAAGCCGCGAGAGGGCGTCGTCGTCGGCGTCCTTCCAGATCTTGAGCATCATCCACACATCGGTGTCGTCGACGGAGAGAAATTGGGCCGTCGACAACTCGGTGCCCGACAATAGCCGCAGTAGCGGCGGGTCGTCGGGGATATTCTCCCAGCGCACTCCGTCGGCCAATAGATTCGCTCCGCGGCGCAGTACGGCCTCCAGCATTTTTTCAGCGGCCCGCACCGTCTTGTGCAGATAGACCTGCTTGAACATGTGGAAGCGCGCGATCAGATAATCCTCGACGGCCTCGCGGGCCCGGTAGCTGACGGCGAGGCGGGTGACACGTTCGCCGTCGGCCTCTTTATTTTCGTAAGTGGTGAGCATGGCGAGGATGCGCTCCAGATCGTACATCCCGATCTTGACGCCCGTGGTGTGGCCGTCGCGCAGGATATAATCCTGACGGTCGGCGTCGAGCTGCGAGGAGACCACGTCGAGCCATAATTGCCGGTCTGTGGGAAAATCCTGGCGGGGACCGAAATACCGGGCGATTCGCTCCGGCATCGATTGCGAAAAGCTGGCCAGAATCGGAAATAGATCGCCGTCCTCATCGAGGATGGCGCGACGGGTATAGACCTCGTGGTGGGCGCCGGTGACCTTTTCGATGGCATGGCTAAAGGGACCATGACCGACGTCGTGCAAAAGCGCTGCGCCTAAGACCTCCATGCGTGTGGCGTCGTCGAGTTCGGTATCGCCGGACAGGGCGTTGAGCATCCGCCGGGCGATGTGGACCACACCGAGCGAATGGGCAAACCGGCTGTGTTCGGCGCCGTGATAGACCAGCCCCGCAAAGCCCAACTGGCGAATGCGCCGCAGGCGCTGGAAGGTGGGCGTGCAGATCAGATCAAAGAGCGTCCCTTCGACGGGGTCGTCGAGCTCAAAGCTGATAATGTCGTGGATGGGATCGCGAAATAATTTCGGGCGCATCACATTTCCGGTCGCAGAGCGTCCAATGGCGCGGAAGTAACGCGGAGGATTGAAGATGTATTCGTAGCACGCCGACCGGGCCACGCGAAGGTGATCTATTATCGGGACGGATCACCTCCTGTGGCATAGCCCTGGTTGTCCGCCGGCTCCACTATTTGTGGCGCAGGCGGTGTCTCCGAGGGAAGCGGGATGACCCTGATCCATTGTCTAGCTCCTTACGATCAGGGCTCCGAGCCGCTACAGGGTGAGCAGATGCAGCTTCAATCGGGAGGATTTCAGATTATTACGGAGTGAGTGGGGGTAAAAACCTCATGATCTGACACAATCTCGGAAACACCTGCGACCAAGCCCCTCTGACCGCGCGATGCCTGTCAGAGGGGCTGGTTTGGTTTTCGACGTATCGGCTCCGTGGTCGGAACCGCGCTCCCCGCGTGGATGGCTGTGGTTGTGACTCGGCTTCGCCTCGTGCTACACAGCGGGCTGTCGATTTTGTCGTTGTCCAGCCCCCCGCAGTCTCGAGAATTCTCATGGAAAAATTCGTAATCGAAGGCGGCCATCAATTGGCCGGATCCATTCGCCCCGGTGGAAGTAAAAATGAGGCGCTGCCCTGTCTGGCGGCGACCCTTTTGACCGATGAGGAAATCACCCTCAAAAACGTCCCGCGCATCAACGATGTGATGGTGATGTTGGAGGTGATGCAAGACCTGGGTGGAACCCACGAATGGGTGGGCGAAAATACGGTCAAAATCCAGAATAAGAACGTAGAAAAGACGGAGCTCGACCGCGGCCTGTGCCGCCGGGTACGGGCCTCGATTTTATTCGCCGGCAGCATGCTGGGACGGATGCAAAATTGCGAGCTTCCTCCTCCCGGCGGTGACGTCATCGGCCGGCGGCGGCTCGATACCCACTTTCTGGCGCTCGAGGAGCTCGGGGCGACCATCGAGGTATTGCCGGACCGATTTTCGATGAGCACTCCGAAACTCGTGGGGTCGAATTTATTTCTCGATGAGGCGTCGGTGACGGGCACCGAAAATACCATTATGGCCGCCGCCGTGGCGCAGGGGACGACGACGATCCGAAATGCCGCCTGTGAACCCCACGTTCAGGGACTATGTCGGATGCTGGTCAATATGGGAGCCCGAATTCACGGCATCGGCACCAATATCTTGACCATCGAGGGCACCAAGGGGTTGTGGGGCTGTGAGCATACGATCGGACCGGATTATCTGGAGGTGGGCTCGCTGGCCGGCCTGGCGGCGGTCACGGGAAGTGAATTGACCATCGAGGATGTGGTCGCCGGCGACCTTCGCATGATTCGGATGACGCTCGATAAACTAGGCGTCCATACGAAGATTGAAAACGGCAACCTGGTTGTCCCCGCCGATCAACCGCTGACGGTGGAGAATGACCTCAATAACGCGATTCCAAAGATCGATGATGCGCCGTGGCCGGCGTTTCCCACGGATTTGATGTCGATCGCGATCACCGTGGCCACTCAGAGCGAGGGGACGGTGCTATTTTTCGAAAAGATGTTCGAGGGGCGAATGTTCTTCGTCGACTCGCTGATCGCCATGGGGGCGCGGATTGTCTTTTGCGATCCCCACCGGGTGGTCGTCGTCGGGCCCAGCCAATTATACGGCTCGACGCTCGAATCGCCGGATGTTCGCGCCGGCATGGCGCTTCTCATCGCCGCGCTATGTGCACAGGGCGAGAGCACCATCTACAATATTCATCACATCGATCGCGGCTATGAGAAGATCGATGAGAAACTCGCGGCACTGGGCGCCAAGATCGAGCGGCAGCCCGTTGATTGAAAAATAGGTTTCAAACCATGAGAGATATCGTGTCTGGC
>SKQC01000312.1 GCA_007119175.1 Myxococcales bacterium
GCCGGAGCGCGCGATTGGGAGGAGAGTTTCTGCGAATACGCCTCCGTCTTCCGGCAGGCTCTTCAAAAGATGCCCGGCCACGGCTCTTATATCAACAGCCTGACCCATATGTACGGTCATTTCAAAACTAGGCTTTCCACTGCCGAGTCCGACGATTTTTTATATTTGCTCGACCAATACGCAGAACATCGCCTGCCGCTGCATGCCCTGTTGGCTGTAGTGCGCTCCTGGTGTTCTCGATTCCACTACGAATACTTCGCCGACCAGAGCCTGCTCGAACCCTATCCCCACGAGTTGATTCAAATGCGCGACTCCGGCAAGGGAATCGACTTCTGAGACGCCCTGCTCTGTGAGCGGGTCAGTCTGTCGCAGCAACACTACTCGCGAAAGTGAATGCGCTGCGGAGGCCCGGGCGGTCGCTCAGTGCGACACCTTAGAATCGATCCCATAATCTCTTCTCGCTGCCGAGTATAGCTGCCCAGAAAGTCTCCCGTGGGCAGGGGAACAGCCGTCGCCGTCGACGAGAGCACCCCACCGGAGAGCTCGACAGCCGGAGAGGCTGTCCCGCCCAGATCGACGGCGGAGGCGTAGACGCGATTCGACGGGTTGCCCTCCCAGGTCACGGCAAAAAAACCATCGACATGGTCGCGAAATGGCTGGCGGAGGACTTTTTGAATCCACAGGGTGTCAGCGAAGGTGGACGCCCTCGAAAAGCCTCCCCAGGCGATGCGCGGCTTTCGGTTATCGCCGGCTCCGACGCCTGTACTCAACGGAGTGGGCGCGATGAGCCGTCGTCCATCGGCGCCAAATAAGGAAAAGTCGATTCGCCCCTGCCTGGCCATGACCAGGCCGGCGAAGATGCCCGTGGACGTCAGGTCCAGATGCCCGCCGAGTCCCTCGAGGTGGCGGATGGACTCCGAGGAAATCTCGTCGCCATCGGCATCGAAGCTCTTGAGCCGCAACCGGCTGCCTCCCTCTTCGGGCCATGCGATCAGGAGCTTTTTGCCGACAAACGTGGCGGCCAGGCTGCCCGATGCATCCACTGAATCCGAAGCTTCATCTCGCCAGCGAAGGTCGCCGTCTGCCCTGTCGAATACGGCGTATTCAACTCCATGCTCCCGGGAGTCTCGGCGGGCGATCCACGTCAAGGCTATCCGGTCGCTCCCTGTGGTGATGCGATACTTCGCCCCCTTCGCATCCATCTCGTGCTGCCAGCGCAATTTTCCCGCATCATCAAAGGCATATAGCACATTGCTGGCAGGGGCATTATCGGAGTACACGCTGGTGACCGCATAGGCGCCGTCCGCGTCGGACGTGGCAGCCTGCAACCTGCCTTCGCGGGGCTCTCCGACGGGTTCCATGACCACTTGACCCGCTATCTCATCGAGTCTCATGCGATGAACTTCCGTCGTGCTCGATTCGCCTTGGGACATCAACCACCCATGCCGCCCTATCCAGCTCAACATCGATAGGTCGTTATAGCCCCAGGGCGCGCCGGAGTCGGTCAGCGTCTGACGGCTGGCGATGCGAAATCCGTATGGGCATTGGCCTCCCCCTTCATCTTTCGGCGTCTGTGCTTCGACGACGGGCGGAGCAAACCAGGCCTCGACCACCGCCGATCTTCCCGGATCAACACCACCGCGGTTCTCCAACTGGTCGACATGTCCCCGCGGCGACCCGGTGGCCCACGACCAGTCGCTGGTGCCGACGAGTTCGCCCGATGCGTCCCGCAGCAGGATGCGCACGTTCAGCCCCTGTGGTTCATTGGCAGACGGATAGCTCAGCCGTACTTTGCTCGGATTGCAGAGCATGTCGCTGGCAGAAAGCCTGGAGGTAGTCGTCGGAGCTTCACTCCCTTCCGGCGTGTCCAGCGGTTCTCCGGCCACAGCGGGAGAGGTATCTACGATGCCCTGATCGCGCACTTCCAACTCCACCACGTCATGAGGTGCCGCCGTCTCCGGCAGATCGAATTCAGCACCGAGTGAGATACCGGGGCCGCAATCGCCACCGCCGAAGGCAAAGCCCACTCGGGTGTCAGTGACCTGCGGGTCGATATTACCGCGCGACGAGGATTCGGCGGCGGTCCGAAAGGATACATCGGGAAACCAGACACGCCTGATTTCATCCTGGGAGGGGACGTCGGCGCCGATATGACGCCTCCCTGAGCGGCCCTGGGCACTCCACAATCGATGCGTATCACTGACGTAAACGCCTCGGCCGTCGTATGCGAAGACTCGCTCTAATATATAACGCCGGTTGGGCTTTAGAGGCTGCCGTGGCGTCAGGTCGAGGCGGGTTCGCACCACCGAAGAATCGAGTTCAATCTCCTGACCGTCCTCATCGACAAGGCGGTATTCACCGGCCATCGCCTCTCGGTGAAGCTCGGAGAACCCACCGTCCAGAAAGACCCGGATCGTGCCATCGACGGGAAACGCCTCGGTGCCGTCGAAGGGAATAGTAATGCGCTCGGCAATGGGCTGGACACAGGAGCATGCCTGCGCGGGCTGGGGCATAGCCAAAGCCCCGGCGATCATCACGACGGCGGCGATCACCACTGCCGAGCGACTGCAGACAGGAGCGATATTGCTGAGGGGCAGATTGGTCATGACGAACCTTTCAGATTGGAGTTTTTACGCTCAGCAGATATACTTTCGAGCCATTTCACCGCGTTCGCCCGACGCAATACCAATATTTCCATGGAGATCGCGTTTTCGCTACGCTGGATTTTACCTTCGCGAATTTTGACGGACGCAGTTATGCCCGCTTCAGCTAGCCACTCGCTTCCCACCCGGCGCGTATTTTACACGGTATTGCTTCTTTGCCTGGCCATTACCCTAAGTGCCTGTGCGTTTACCAAGATGGAGACGGCCAATCAGCTCCAGGATGGCGAACAGGTATATTCCGCTTCCCTGGATAATATCGGATTCGGGCCGATCCCGAGAGCCAACTTTTCGGTCATGCAGGGCATTGCCAACACCGGCGATGTCAGTGCCCATGTGGGGACCACGCTATTTTCGGCAAACGCCGGTATCGGTGGCCGATTTTATCTGGGCGAACGGGTAAACTTAAGCTTACAGGGCGACGTCATGACCGTGATCTTCGGCTTACCGGTCAGCCCCCACGAGCGCTTTGAGCGCTTCATTGTCACCGCGGTTCCGCGAATCACCACGGCGGTCAAAGAGGGGGAGTTCTTCTACGGAGGGCTCCAGGCAAACGTATTGACCGGCTTTGAATCGGAGAATACGCAAGTGCTCGGCACTCTTGGAGGCCTTGTTCTGGGCATGGACTTCGGAAGCCGTGCCAGCGGAGGCGGCTTTCAGGGCGAATTGGTACTGCACCCTATTCAATACCGCGATGGCGATCTCACCTTTTTCGCCGACCTCGATGAATCCCAGGTCGTGCTCTTTCAGCTCAGTATCGGCGGTTATTTCTGGTAGATCTGTTTTCCGCTTTTCCCGATCCTACGTGCTTCGAAATGTGCGCGCCGTCGACGGGGTTGGTCATGAAGCTCAACTGCCATCGTCGCTCCTTGTGGCGGCATCACTCTGCGGTTCGACAATATAGCGTCCATTCTCCAGTTTTTTCGTAGCCATCGGCGTAGGCTTACTGGCGGCATCACTCTGATGATCGCCAAGATAGGCGTTGACCCGAGCAATCAGCCGCTTTATCGCCGCTTCGGGGATATCTCCCAGCGTACGCGTTCCGCTTGCGCCGCCGGATGTATACGACTCGGCGGTCAGCGGCTCGAGGGTGGTGATTCCCCACACATCGA
>SKQC01000486.1 GCA_007119175.1 Myxococcales bacterium
CGAGGCGGACCACGAGGTTCGCCTCAGCACAAGTTGTCTATTCGGCCACGGCGCAGCAGCCCCTGTGGAGCCCAACCACTCCTGTTCATGCGGCGACTGGGAGGACAAGATCGAGACGGCGTTTTTCGAAGCCCTCCCCTACTTCAAGCAACTGGCCGGCTCCCCTCGCCCCAATTTGTCCTCCACCACAGGCAGTAAATTTCGCTCGCACACCACCTACCGATACGGAATTCGAGATAAAACCGTCTCTCTTTTATGCAGTGGTCAAAACGGCGTCTACATGTACTTTCCAAAGTCGAAGTCGGGCGTCGCACGCACCTGTGGAAAGTCTCCCGACCCCGAACGAACAACTCGCCACGAACTCTTTCACGCCTTTCAGGCTGATTATACGAGGCGTCGTGGCGATAAATGGGTATCGGAGGGAACTGCAAGGGTGGCGGAGACCTTCGGCAGCATAGAAAACCCGGAAAGTTTCGAAATCAATCTCGGAGTTTCCTCAGATCTGGTGTCGTGCAACCAGGGCTCAGTAGCCGACCTTCGCCCCGTCGACGTCGGCCTTCATTACGCCGGAGCCCACGACGACGTAAGGGGCAACCCCGCCTATTCGGCAGAGGCATTCTGGATAGACCTGCTCTATCGCTCGACCGGGGCCCCCGAAGAGCTCGACAGTCTGGCGGCACTCCAGCAATTGGGGCACCTCTTCGAGCTCGGCCGAGACACAGAGGCGGCTATCTCCTTCGTAGAACAACACACACCGTTTGAGTCGCTGGACGAGGCCCACTGGAGATGGGTCAAAAACGCGGCCTTTGAGGGAGACCTGACCTTTCCCGACGGAACCTATGACCACCGTTGCGAATTCAATCCGGACGTCTTCTCCACAGAGATTCCAGCCCTGTCATTTCCCGACGACGATGAGCACCATTTTGGCCTGCTTCCCCGCCGCTCGGCGCAGATGATCGAGCTGGAGTTTCCGCAGGCCGACCCCGATCCCATCGAGTACTACGAAATTACGTGGGCCGGGGGCAACGCCCAGCTTTATACCGACTGGATGGAACCCGACGGCGATGGAAAATGCGCCAACCCCGAAGTGGGACATCTCCACGTTACAGCCGAGCATCCCGAGGGCGAGGAAAGCGCCCCCAACACATTCTATCTCATCAACTCCGGCGCCTCCGACGTACGTGCCCACCTGCTCTTACAGGATAGGCCCGCTGGCGGAGAGCAGGTCGTCGTCGACGGTCCCCTCGAATTCGAAAGCTATCGCCTCGATTTTGAATCGACGGAGATCAATGCCGAGGCTATCCTCGAAGGCGGCAGCATTGAGGCAGAAGTAGTCATGAACGCCACCGGACAGATTGTAGACTACGAGTGGAAAATCGAGGGCATAGATACTGGCGATGACGTCGACGGAAGCGAAGCGATCATCGACTCCGGTCCGCAGGTCACCTGGGTACAAAAAGAGAATATCTGCCCCCACTCTTTCCCCTCCGATCTGGCCATAAACCTGCCGAGTTTTACCGTCACCGTTCGCGCTCGCGATGAATTTGACCTCGAAGTGCAGCACGAATGGGACGTGGACTGGGAGCGAGCGATCGTCGATGTCTCATTGGCTGGTTTGCGCATCGATCCTCCGGACCCCACAGACGACGAAGAGCGAGAGAGGCTCGACGATTTGATTGCCGAGCTGCCGTTTGACGGCTCGTCGTCCGTGCAGGTCGACGACCAGGTATGGCCCGTCGGAATCACGGAGTTCATCGCGCCCAATTCGCTCACCTCCGGATTCAACCCCCGAGGATTTCCGATCAACGCCGACTACGACCCGGAGCAAGCCAATGAGATGTCATACCGCGACGAAATCTATCCGTGGTCTGTCTTACTCCGCGTCAACGCCGAGCGCTGCCCTGCATCGCCCACGGTCGGGCACACCGACATGGAAATCCGCGCCCGGGACCAGATGGGCGACCCCCTCACTGAGTGGTTGCCCCACAACGGGTACTTCGACTCCGAGATCTTTCAGGGCGATTTCAATATCTACGGCCCGGCAAGCTTCGAGGTGCGTCATGAGGAATTTCCCGGCCAACACGTAGCCCAGATTCCGCCCCCCTGCTTTTTGCAGCGTGCATCGGCAGAGGCCGGAGATCCAGACTATGACTTTCCTCAAGGGGTCAACCTCTCCAATTATCCCGAGTGCTTGCATCCCCAGGACAAAGAACAGATCTTTCACGAATTCAGTGGTGGCCAGCAGGGATTTTTAGATTGCGCCATCGATCAGTTGGGAGGCATCGATATGGGGGGAGAGTCCACGCCATCACTGGCCACCGGAGTCAATCCCTGCCTGCCCTTTGACGACCTGCCTCCCCTGGCGGAGAACTCCTGGGACGGGCTCATCACGCCGCCCAATTATACCGAGTCTTACAACGTCTGGTGTACGACCGTCGGATCCAGTAGCTGCGAGGCCACGGGAATGCGCATCGACATTATCGGCGATGTTCTGTCCTCCAGCTCTGCGACGGGAATTGAGGACACCTACCACCAGACACGAGACATCGCCCAGCAGGTCCATCCCATCAGCCCGGGTCGCCCGGAGGCCTTCTTTCTTGCGTGGAACGCAATTGCCGCCAATATCGTCGCCCACTACCGACCAATGGGTGATAGCTGGAATCAGCTCGCCGAGGGATTGGGAGACGAGCAATTCCGCGCTGTAGGACACCAGGACAGCGTGGAGCCGCTGAACTACGGGTTTGCTAGCGCGCTGTATGCAGCCACGGTCTGGGCTCCCGATCTGATGGACGAAGACATCGGCTTCAGCGAGTACATGGACCACATCGTAGACGGTGCGGCGGCCGGTGCGATGCTGGGTGCGATGGTCGCAGTAGATGATTATCAGTAGTTCGCCGGCAATCTGATATGGAACCGGGGGTATCTTGCCATCACCTTCGGTCAGTGCGTCCTCGCCGCTGCGATACCAAGCCGGTATGTATTTCTCGCGCATGTTTCTATTCTGCCCGTATTTCTATAAAATCTACGCTTTGTGCTCTCCTCGATCCGCATTTTCGGATACGTACTCTAAATTTCCGGACGAGAACCAACTAATTTTTCTGGATACGACATGCCACAAATTCAGGGCGCCCATATTAAACTCCCACTTCTATTTGTGATCGTACTCCTGGCGTGGATCGCTGTCGTCGGGTGTGGGGAAACAGTGGACGACAGCAACCAGTTTGAGGTCGGTGAGAATTCGCCTTCGGACAACGTGTCTCCGCCGGACAACGACGTGTCTCCGCCGGATAGCGACGGTTCTCCACCGGACGACGATGAGCAGCCATGCCTTGATATCGGTGACGTCCAGACGGTGGACTTCGGCGTTGTGCCCATCGACGCGACCGCGACGCGTCATGTGGAGCTCAGAAATTGTTCGCCCACCGCAGATCTACAGTTGCAGGACGTCTCGATTGGCGACGACGCTGACGGAGCGTTTGTCATCGATCAGGAGACACTGCCGACGATGCCATACGTCCTCGATGCGGACACCAATGTGGCCGTGGGCATCCAATATACGCCGAGCGCCGACAGCGAAGATGTAGGAGAGCTGCTGGTCGCCAGTGACGATGCTGCCGAGCCGGAGCTTGTCCTCGAGCTGCTCGGCCAGGGCACCTCGCAGGAGTGTCCGGTTGCGGAGGCTGCCGGTCGCATCGACGACTCCGATTCCTTCGAGTCATTCGTAGAGGCTGCCAACCAGGACGTCCTCCAACTGAGCAGTGAGGGGTCCTATGAGCCGAACGAAGAAGAATTGCACTACGAGTGGTCCATCATTGAACGTCCCGCCGGCTCCAACTCGGAGTTTGTACCGTCGGCCAATGATCCCGAGCCCACCCTCGATATCGACGTCATAGGCCCCTATCGCATCGAATTGATGGTCTTCAACGACACCGGAATCCCAACCTGTGAGGCCGGGGTCGTCGAGGTTGATGCCACCCACGATGGAAATATCTACATCGAGCTTACCTGGGAGGCGCCAGAGATCATTGCCGAGTATGGCGGCGCGGACCAGGCTGCCCAGGTCGGCACCGACCTCGACATCCACTATCTCAACGCCCAGGGTCTCGACACCTGGGGTTCGAATGATTCCATCTACTGGCAGCGCACTCACCAGGACTGGGGTGAGCACGGTGTAGCGCGCCTCGACATCGATGACCTCCTCGGCGTGAATCCGGAGAATATCACACATGACGATCCCGGTGAGGACGGGATCTATCGACTCGGTGTCCACTACTTCAGCGACAATGGCTTCGGCCAATCGAACGCCACGGTTCGGATCTACTTTGATAACGAACTCTATACGATGATGGAGCGACCTCTGCAGCAGGCCGACAACTTCTGGTTCGTCGGCAATATTATCTGGCTATCTCAACCCACGGTCAGCGTCATCGACGACCTGGAAGAGACCCATCCGCTGATGTCGGCCGCGGGCTTTTGATCCGCATCGTCGACGCAGGGGGATCTGACCGCACGAGAAGTTAGAATAACAGACCAAAGCGAGCATCAATTTTTCCGCCCCCCTCGGAACTCCCGCCCTATCACGGCTTCACTTGTACCTGGGTCCTTATCCTTCGAAATGACCAATATCCGCCACATATTGGCATTACTTTGCTTCCTCGGCGTGCAATTGGTCGGGTCGGTGGCCGCCGCTGAGACTCCGATGATCGACCATCCAGTGGTCGACAATGCCGGGGTGCTAAGCGCCGACGCGATCGATGACATCGCTCAAAAACTCTTCGACCATCACGACACCACGGGCGTGCAGATGGCCGTGCTCTTCGTGGACACCACGGACGAAGAGCCCATCGAGGACTTCTCCCTGCGCGTCGCCGAGCAATGGGAGGGAGGTAGTGCCGAGCGAGATGACGGCGTGTTGTTGACCTTCGCCATCGACGACCGGGTCAACCGCCTGGAGCTTGGTTATGGCATCGAGGAGTTGATCTCCGACACGAGAGCACAGCAGATCCTCAATAGCGCCACCAGCGCTCTTCGCGACGAGGATTATGCCGGCGCCACCCATCAGATCGTCGACCAGATAATCGCCCGCACGGAGCATTTAGAGCCGGGAGAGCCCATCGCCAGTGAGTTCATGGCCGGCACAGGGATAATCCTGACGGTTTTTCTGATGTGGATCGCCCTCTTCTGGACCACCGGGTGGCAGGCGCGCCGGCGGGGGATCTATGGAAGCCGCGGCATGCAGGCCACCATGATCGGCGGCACATCGTTGCCGACCGGCGGGGATTCCAACCCTATAGATCGAAAATATCGGGCCCTCCACATCGCGGAACATATTATGTGGTGGGTTCCTCCGACGGTCCTCGTGGGCTTTCTGACGTCATCGCTGGAGGCACCTGGTAGCCTCCCCGTGCTGGAAATTATGCCCATCTGGTCCTGGATGGTCGCCATCTGGCTTTTGTCGAGCGCCGTCGCCGCCTTTTTGCTGGCCCGAATGAACTGGGAACTCACCATGGTCTCGTTTACGGCGTTCAATATCCTGGTGATTCTCTACCCCTTCGCCACCTGGGCATCGAGTACGACAGGGGGCGCCGTATTCGTGGCCATCTTCATGAGCTCCATTGCCGCGCTGACCTTCTTTCTTCCGACGGCCGTCATGGTTCCCTTTTTGCTTGAACAAAGCGGTACATTGCCCGAAGGCACTCATGAGCGCACCTTTGTCGCCCAGAGCACGAGTGGAAGTAGCTCCGGAGGCGGCGGAGGTGGTGGCTACTCCGGAGGCGGAGGGAGCTTCGGAGGTGGCGGCGCGTCGGGAAGCTGGTAGCGCTCAGGCACTGAGTTTGTTCAAAATTCGCGCAACTTGTACAGTCGCAGGGCAAGACGGTGGAGATGACCAGTCGATCTGCTGAAGAGGGTTTCCGATGCGAAAACTCAACTATTTGACGCTTCTTCTGCTACCATTTCTTGTCGCACTTTCGGGATGTGAGAGTTCCCCCCCGGTCGACGAGGGCGAAAATCACCCGTCGCCCTCAGAGCCGAACGATGTGGAGCCGGACGATGCTACGGAGTCTAGCGATACTGCAGACGAAGACGTCGGTCCCAGGGAACGCCCCGAGGGCGCTGAGGATCATTCCACCGACCAGCATGACTTGTGGATTGCCGAGGTGGCCGGACCATTTGAGCATCCCTGGTCGGTGGCCTTTTTGCCCGACGGGCGAAAGCTCGTCACAGAGCGGCCGGGAAGGTTATTTTCGGTCGACGATGGCGAGTTGACGGAAATAGACGGATTGCCCTCGCTTCGAGCCGACAGCCAGGGAGGCTTACTCGACGTATCTGTGGGTCCCGACTTTGAGGAAGATGGCTGGATATACCTGACGTATTCCAAGCCCGACCCGAACAGCCAGCAAACAGCGACGGCTGTGGCGCGAGCCAAATTGGAGGGAGCAAGCCTGACGGACCTCGAGGAGCTCTTCGTGCAGAATCGATACTCAGGCTCCGGTCGTCACTATGGATCGCGAATCGTCTGGCTCGATGACGGAACCTTTTTGGTCTCCGTCGGCGATCGCGGCTCGGAGCCGCCGCGCGCCCAGGATACTGATGACCACGCCGGCAGTGTGCTTCGCTTAAACGCCGATGGCACGGTTCCCGAGGATAATCCATTTGTCGGTGATGACGAGGTCCTCGACGAAATCTATACCTACGGAAATCGCAATATCCAGGGCATGGCCCGTGACCCGGAGACCGGCGACGTCTGGGCGGCCGACCACGGCCCGCAAGGCGGCGATATTCTCTACTCAATCGAGGCCGGCAACAATCACGGCTGGCCAATTTTCACCTACGGCATGGACTACCAAACTGGACAGCCCATGGATGTGACGGAGACCCAGGACCCTGACGAATTGCCCGATGTCGTCGCCCCGACACACCAATTTGACCCATCGCATCCGCCCTCTGGTCTCGCCATTATTCGCGGGGGCTTTTTCGACAACTGGCAGGGCAATATCCTGTCCGGCGGTCTGCGCACCCAGGAGATCCGCCGACTGGTTGTGGGCGATGACTCTGTCGAAGAAGAGGCGATTATGTCCGGTGTACTGGGGCGGATTCGCGATGTCCGCCAGGGCCCAGGCGGGGAGGTCTACGTCTTGCCCGATAGGCCCGACGCCATGCTGTATCGGGTCGAAGCCGCGGAGTAGCCCGGACTTCGCCATGCACCTGCCGGGCGAACGGGACAAGCCTCAAACTTCCTACATTTACGACCGCGGTTTGCGATAAACGGCTCAGCGGCGTCGGTGTCGTGCAAATCATTGCCCGGAATTTTTCGCGCAATCCACAATCTGCCCCCATAGAGTCGACACTTTGTGCTTCCCTCGGCAGGTATTTCTTTCACGGGTAATTAAACGTAAGCGTTCCGTGGGGTGACGAAGTCGTGCACTGAGTCGCCCGGAAGAGTTCGGGCTGGCAGTCCGAAATGCGGCCAGGCTGGCCGCGGGCCCCGGTGGCCTGAACGGTTATAGTTAAATCTCATTGAATCTCGGCGACGTTTTCCTCCCAGTCAGTGCCGTCAAAACGCTCGACGGTGAGCTCGGCAATGTCGACGCCGTCGATACAGCGGGCGTTGACGTCGATCTTGTCGGGGTGACTGCGGGGGACATAAAAGGAGTGTATCCCGCAGGTGGCGCAAAATTTGTGGACCGCCGTACCGGTGTTAAAGCGGTACTCCCTGAGGTCATCCTCCCCCTGGAGCAGCCGGAAGTCCTCGGGAGCCACGATGAGGTGCAAAAACCCCTTGTCGCGGCAGATGGAACAATTGCAGTCCAGGACGGTCTCCATTCTCGGATCGACATCGATCTCCCAGACCACGCGGCCGCAATGGCATCCTCCCCGGAACGGCTGATAACTCTCCTCTTCTGGCAGCTGCCGAGCGTCGATCCGCTCTTCGGCGGCGCCGCGATCACCTCGCTCCACTCGCCAGGCTGCACCACCGGCCCGGGCGGTGACGACCTCCACGAGATCGGTTCCCTCGTAGAGAAGCGCCACGCCGTCGTCGGCCGCCACCCCGGGCGGCAACTCGCCATCCTGCACCAGACATCTGTAGGTGGGACGCCGTTGCTCCTCACCGTCATAATGGGGACAGTGGCTTCCCGGCAAAAGCCCCAGCCCATCCTCTAAGGGACCCAGCGTTGTTCCCATCGAGTCGGTGACGCCCGATTCGTACCAGCACAACGAGCCGGCGCTCAGTCCGGTCAACACGATCCCCCGCTCCCAGGCCTCGCAGAGGATGGTGTCCAGCCCGTGAGCGCGCCACACCGCGAGCATATTGACCGTATTTCCACCACCGACGTAGATGATATCCTGGGCGAGCAACCTCGTCCGAATATCGTCTATCTGGCGGCGAAAGAGCGAGAGATGACTGGGCTCGCAGTCCAACCGGGAGTGCGTCGCGTAAAACTTGCGAATATACCCGTCGGCGTCGCCACTGGCTGTCGGGATAAAACAGACCCGTGGGCAATCTCTGTCGACCAGAGACAACAACCACCGTTCAAGGGCCAGATTCTCGGCATTCATACTGAATCCCCCGCCACCCATGGCGACGATTCGGCGTTGTGCGTCACTCATATTTTCCTCCGCAGTTTCAGGGACGTCCCATCCGGGATTATTCATCATCGGTCACGATCAGCCAATGGCGCCCCCAGATTCGCAATGACGACACAGGCTCCGCGGCGACTGCCACACCTCACCGCTTCATCTCCTTTGCCGCCAGGTGACCTCCAGAAGCGGTGGTTGGTTTGTTGGTTAATTTGTTGTAAGGCGTGAAACCTATGAACCGATCCGTATCGACCTTTCGCCATGCCCATATCCACGGTTTTTCATCGAACGCACAGTCGTCGAAGGGGCTCTACCTTGCCGAGCGATTCGAAGGACGTGGCCTTGACCTGGTGCTGCCCGAGCTAAATCAGCCCTCCTTTGAGGAGATCACCTTCGGCAACGCATTGGAGGCCATCGCGACGATGGACGTCGAGCATGGCGATTCGAGCATCCCCTGGCGCATCAGCGCATCCAGCATGGGGGCCTATCTGGTTTCGTTATGGGCTCAGGAGAATCCCGAGAAAGTGGACCGACTATGCCTGATGTCCCCCGCATTCGGTCTGGGAGAGCGTTTCGTCGATCTCGTCGGCGAAGACGCAATGGCCAGGTGGGAGGACGATGGCGAATTACCGCTTCCGGGACCAGACGATGAGCTCCGCTCAGTACATTGGCGACTCGTGGAAGAAGCCGCTCACTATCCCACCCATCCCGAGGTACCCTGCTCGACGGTAATCGTCCACGGCAGGGGCGACGAAACGATTTCCGTGGAGTCCTCGAGGCATTATGCACAGGACCGTGACCATGTCCGACTTATCGAGGTCGATGACGACCACAGTCTGGAGAACTCACTGGAGTTGTTATGGGACGTGATCTGCGAGCATTTTGAGTTCTCGGAGCCGCGCTGACTCGCGCATGGCGGTACTTCACTCCACCCGGGCCTCCGGCCTCCCGGGGCGCATCCTCCGGTCGATGCCGGCTATCCCGACCGCGCCCTATCGTTCTCGTCGAGACTCTATTCTACTCGGCAGCTCGCGCGTTGCCCACGTGTTTAGCCCACAAGACCAGGGCCTGAGCGAAGGCATCGTCTTCTGATAAAGACATGATCGAGCCCTGTTCACTCCTCAATGGTGACCATCAAGTCGAACTCTCCGGCATGGCCGATCTCTCCGTCGACAAAGATAAAGACGCTCTCGCCGCCGGCGACCTCAAAGCTGATCGTCTCCATCCCACCGGCTCCGTTGAACCGTGTCCCCGCCACACAGGCATCGACGGCGCAGTCTTCCCGGGCGTAGAGCATCAGGTCGAAGCTGTCCTCCGGCTCCGCCACCACTTCATAGATCGTGGTCTCCACCGGCGCGACCACATAAACCCGCTCTCGATCTGAGAAATTGGTCCCCGGACAATTGTCGGCGCCAAGTGCCGGATCGTAATTGTCGTTCATCTCTACTGTGGACTCCCCGACCAACGCCGCCCCGTCGGTCACGTCGATGGCTGTCTCACAGCTATCTCCCTCCGGGGCCGACCCATTTTTTGCATCCTCTTCGACGTCGCCGACATCCCCGCCACCGATATCTCCGTCGTCGACGTCCTCTGGAGCTCCGACATCCTCATCGCTACTGGCATCGGCACCGCTTTGGTCTGCGTCCTCCCCTAGATGCCCGTCGACGTCCGGGTCCTGGCCGCTCACATCCTGCACATCCTGCGAATCGATCTGGTTTTGATTCTCCTGCTCCGGATCGTCCGATGCACAGGCCCCAAAAATGATCCCCAGCAACGCAACCACTATCACGATTCGATAAATCATCCTTTCTTTCCTCTCGCCAGAAACTGAAATCGACACTATCGCCGACGACGACTCAGGCCGCGTCAATGATGCACGGCAAAGAACACGTCCGGATATAGCCACCCCTTGCCCGGTCCGTCGAGGCGCGCCCGGCGATAGCTATCGCGATCGTCGTAGTGCTCCTCCGCCAATTGAAACCGAGCGGTATTCATGACCTCGTGGATGAGCCCCAGCGGCAGCTCGGCAGTTGCCGATATTCGAACCATGGATTCGTCGCCGTGGTCGCGGTTCATTTTGCGAAGCACGTTATACAGCCCTCGAAAATCGTACGCATCCAGGGCCTGGTCGTAATACTGGGCCGCACGCTCGTGGTCGTCCTCCAGTTGGGCTCGCCGAGCCTGCTCGAACAACGCTAAAGTGTCGACCTCATCGTCGCTCAGACAGACCGTGGGTCCCGACGGGTCGCATCTGTCGATAGCGTCGAGCACCGAGCGGTTTGCGCTCACATAAAACCCGTCGTCGCTAACGCTGATGGCAAGCTCCAGCGGCTCCCGGTCACCCTCCGCGGCCCCATGATCAGACTTCTTATCGGGCCGAAGATGATCATCATCAATTGCGTAGGAGGATTCGTCGATATGGTCGAATCTGATGTCGCCGAGGTTCCGGTCGGTTTCGGTAACCGTAAGCATGACCCGCGTCATCGTATGGTAGAGCGCCAGACCATGGGCATGAATCTCGACGGGGTGAAAGTCGTTGTCATCTCCGGAGACATGGAGCCCATCTTTTAGAGACGGCAATGGCCCCAGTCTCCCTTCGCTTTCGTCGAGATGGCCACCTGACAGCGTTTGGACAACCTCATCGTCGACCTTGATGGCCTCCAGGTCGATTGAAATCTGAGCCCGGTCATCTCCGGCGACGAGCTCTGCGAACTGATCGGCGTCGACTCCGCCGAGCGCTTCGGACTGGTCTGCCAAACACTGGTCGAAGGCCTGGGCGCCCTCCTCCATCCAGGCTTCGCTCTCCTCGTCGTAGACCTCGGAGCAATCCAACATTATCAACTTCTTCTGGCACTTCCAGGTGGCGTCGAGAAACTCGACAGAACATTTTTCGTGGTCGTTAGACGCCACTTCCATACAGTCGCGCACCTCGCCGAACTTGGTCCTCGAGCACTCCAGCACTGATTCGATACTCGCCGGCGGTGGGCTGTCCAACGAGTGGATGCTATCGATGACACAGGCACCAACATCGTCGACCTTCGACTCTATCTCCCTGGTTTCCACCATACATTCTTCAAAGAGTTCCTCGCTGTCCTCTCGTTCCCCCACGCATTCACAAGATATCTGAGAGTATTCGGCCATCAACAGCGGCCGGGCGACGATCATCTCGCTGAGCTCGTCATAGATGTCCTCATCGGAGCCGCCATAAATGATCAACGCGACGACAGACAGGGCCCCGACGGCGACGGCGACGGCGATAATGAGAAGGTTGCGTTTCATCGATGGGCCTAATTAATAAACATGCCGGAAGTTCCAATAATCGACGGATACCATAGCCCGCGCAGGGTGAGTAGTGATGCGAAGAGCTGCACACTACGGCGGTGATTTGAACTGCGATCCCCTGGCAGCTAGTCTGGGGTACCTCATCCTTTCACGGACATTCTGCACGGGAGAGAATAATGCTTAGAGTCGCACACTCTGTATGGGCGACCGCGGTGGTCACTGCCTGCCTCATGAATTTGCTCGCTCCCGCGGAGGCCACGGCCTGCACGCCACCACCTATGGGATGGGAGTTTTCCGTCGAAGAACCAATCGAGGATCTACCGCTCGACGGGGCTGTGATCTTTCACGGTACCATCGTGAGTTCAGTACATTCCGACCCGGATTTGGCAGGGGGTAGTCTCGAATTTACGGTCACCGGACCGGAGGATTCCGTCGTGGACGGAAGTCCTCGCTTTAAGTTGGTTCGGCAGACGACATCGCTGGATTTTCACGAGTCCGACGCCATCCGAACCTACCTCATTGCCTGGATTCCCAATACTCCGCTGGAGCCGGAGACCGAATATCAGCTCGAGGTTAGACAAGACGCCGAGAGCGAGGAATGGTGGGGAGATTCAGGCGTAGTGGACACCCTTTTTACCACCGGAACTGAGCCCACCGCACAGCTTTCGGCACCAGGCGTGGAAGACTCCTGGTTTTCGGTATCGACGCATACGGTTGAACGGAAATGCTGCACAATCGATCCGCAGAATTGCGTCGAGTGTTTTCCCGAGGGAGATTGTGAGCACTGCTGGACGACTAGACTCGTCGACAAACCCAGCGTCGCAGTGGAACTCTCGGCGCCGGCGCAGGTCCCCACCCAACAGGTCATCTATCACGTCAAAGACGACGCCGACGTCGTACAAAGGGAGTTGATGGCGAGCCAGACGACCACGGTATCCGTGACCTATCCGGTCGATCACGAAGAGCCCTATTGTCTCCGTGTCGTCGCCGAAGACCTGGCCACCGGCGAAACTGCCGACTCGGAGATGATCTGTGTCGACGCCGAAACGTACGACTTAGGCGAGCGCGAGCCCGATGGATACGACGCCGATCACTGGCCGACGTCTTGCACCGAACAACCCGAGGAGGAAAGTCAGGACGACGTCGGGGCTGTGGCAGGCGCTGATGCCGGCCAAGATAGTTCACCGCCGGATGAGCCCAACGGTTGCTCTACCACAGGGGCCACCACGCCGGCGGCAGCTCTGGTGGCACTTCTCCTCATCCTGTGGGCGTTCCTTCGAAACCGTAGGCGCGTTCGCGACAGAGAAATTGTCCACTAAAGCGGATCAACTTCAGTAATGACCTGACAGCCCAGCGAGAATTTGGTGCATCATTCCGAGTGCGGCAGTTCGCACCACGGGTCTTAAGGCGCGGCGATGGCATGGAGGCCATCGACTCCATTACTTATTTGCCTTCGTTGTACGCACAGCCCGATTGAGCTTTACGTCATACAGGTCCATCG
>SKQC01000361.1 GCA_007119175.1 Myxococcales bacterium
AGCGCCGAAGCCCTCCGATCGGCGATCACCAATCTCGTCATCAACGCCCGAGAACACGGCGACTCGCTGGCGTCAATAACTATTGAGAGCATTGAGAGCGAAGACGACGTGGTCATACTCCGCGTCGAGGACGACGGGCCGGGTATCTCCGAGGCCAACGCCGATCGGATCTTCGACGAGTTTTTCACCACCGCAAGAGACCGCGGCGGCACCGGCCTCGGCCTATCCATTACCCGCTCCCTGCTCGCCGCTCATGAGTGCTCAATCCGCTATCTTCGCTCCGAGAGCGGAGCGATCTTCGAGATCGACTTGCGCCGCTCTCACCAGAGTGAATCCGGTGATAAATCCTGATCGATTATCCGATTCCGGCAGGTTCCTCCTGATCGACAATCTCCTCGATCAACTCGAATAGCCGCTTTTGCTTAAACGGTTTTTCCATAATTCGGACTCCCCGTTCATCGACAAAGTCACAGACTTCCGACGTAAATGCAGCACCGGTAATCAGGATAAATCTCCCGTCTAGATCAGGTCGCTCCTTCTCCACGCTCTCGATGAGCTCGACACCGTCGAGCTGCGGCATCATCAGATCGACGATGATCACGTCGAAATGCTCGCCACCAACCAGGCGCTCTAACGCTCGTCTGGAATTGGTCTCGATATCCACGTCGAATGCTCGCTTCAACATTCGCGAGAAGGCAATACAGATCCGCTTGTCGTCGTCGACGACCAGAATTTTTTCCACTTCAAAGTCCGGCAACTCGGCCGTGGGAATCCGCTCGTCGCTGGTGACCTCCAGCTTCATCGGCGCCACCGGCAAGGAGACGCGAAACGTCGATCCCCTGCCGAGTTCACTGTCTACGGCGATTCGTCCTCCCATCTCGGCAATTATATTCTGCGAGATTGGAAGGCCGAGCCCCGTACCGCCTTCGTCTTCTTTGGTCGTAAAGAAGGGATCGAAGATCCGGTCCAGATCCTCCTCGCTGATTCCGACTCCCGTATCGGAGATGGAGATCGTCACCCAATCGCCGTCGTCGTCGACTCGCACCTCGATCTGATGCTCTTCGTATTCGCCCTGCGGAATTGCCTGCACGGCGTTGAGGATGAGGTTTAAAAAGACCTGCCCGAGCCCCGCCTCCACCGCTAGCACGGGCGGTGCATTATTAATTTCCCGCTTCAGCATCGCCCGATTTTCTATCTGACTGCTAACAATATTGAGCGTCGACTCCAGGCACTCCTCGACGTCAACCGACGTCAGGGCCGGCTCTGACTCATCTCGTCGGGTGAAAGTGCGCAGTTGATCGACGATCGCCTCGATGCGCTCCAGACCGTGCAGACTATCGCCGATGGCGTCGAGTATATCTGCCAGATCGACGCTTCCCTTCCGATTTTCACCTCTGGAATCGGCATCCATTTCCTCGATGGAACGCTCAACATACTCCAGATTGCCCTTGATATACGACAGGGGGTTGTTGATCTCGTGGCCCACCCCGGAGGCCAGCGTGCCCACTGCCGACAATCGGTCCAGGCGCATCATCTGGGTGCGCATTTCCTGCAGCTCCGTATCGTCGCGCAATATCATGACGCTTCGATCCTCGTCGGCTCGCCGATAACTGCCGGTTGACACCGAGAGGGGAAATCGCTGCCCCTCCGCTCGAAGCCCGGTATGTCGCGTGTCCTTCGGCTCATCAACTCCGTCGAACTGCCCTGTCTTCTGATCTTTATCGTTCAGACTTGGAATCAGCTTCGAGACCGACACCCCGTCCAATTGTTGGGCGTTTTTGCCAAACATCTTTTCCGCCGCCAGATTCGCATTCTCAATCTGCCCCCGACCATCGACAGAGACGATCCCGTTCGGCGCCGTCTCCAATACCAGTCGAAGCTTTTCTCGTTCCTCATCCAGGCGATGAATCAACCACTTCTGCAAGACATCGAATAAGGCAATCGTGATAAATACCATGACCACCAGGAAGGCAATTGAGGTGACTCGTGTATATATAACGGCCTCCTCAGGGATCACCGATGCCGGCAGCCATCCCTGCAACTGGGCAAAGTATAACCCGACTATCGAGGCCCCTCCGGCTACCCCCCATCCCAGCGCCATCCGCGGCCCCACCAACATTTGGGTAAAGAGGGGAATCCATAGTAACCAGGGAATAAACGGCCCCGTTATCCCCCCGGTATAAATTCCCGACAATCCGACCGGCAACCACACCATTAGACTCGTCCAATGGGTTGCGACGGCGACGGACTCCGTTCGATGCAATAGATAAAAGGTAACCCCGATACCGATCAGTGTTCCCAACAAAATCGCGACCAGTTCCACAGACTGGATTCCAAATCCGTAATAAATGGCGAACCCAGATAGCAGCGGTATCGATACCAACAAGCATACTATCAGCAGATGCGCTCGCACCTGCTCCATACCATCGAGCCCTCTCAACGAGGTCGGGAGCAGGCTATTCAGCCGAGCATGGCTGTATTTAGAAAAGGAACTCGATTTCGCGGACTTCATGAGGCAGGTCTTCTCGTTACAGGTATTTCAGGTTTTACCCGATGAATCCTACCTATCTATACTTGGGTTATCGATTGCCGAGTCCAGTAAAAAAATTACATTTAGTAACATTTAACCCGAAGGCTCTTCGCTTTTTTCCTCCGGATCGAGCGATGGATCCTCATCATTTTCTTCGCTCCCATCCCCCGAGTTTTCCTGTTCGGCGGCGATCTGAGCCTCCAACGCCTCCCGGGCCTGAGCAACTTTACTATTCACATCGACGTAGTCATCGAGTCGCCTCTCCACCACGTGCATGCGTTCGCTGACCACAGCGTGCCCACTGGCCTCATAAGCTCTTATATAAAACTCCATCGCCTCTTCGTCCTCGCCCTGAAATTCAGCGGCCAACCCCTTATTGTATAAAGCCGCACCCTTGTGCTGTCGCTCCTTTTCATCGCGGGCGGTCATCTCGCCGATTCGATGAGATTCCTCCTCGGCGCGCCGGCGAAAGAAATCTCTGGCAGCCTCCCAATTTTCATCCTCCATAAACTCGATGCCCTCATCCATTCCCGGGTACTCCAGGACTTCGACCTCGAGGGGAGCGATCCTTTCGGTGAACGGATACCCAAAGCGCATGCCGCTGCCCATGGTGGCGTTTTCAAACATCCGATCCCTATCGTGATGAGTAATATCGGGTCGGGTTCGAGACGATCTCGTCCAATCATCATAATACCAGTAGGGCCAGCCCGGGATCAGCGCTGGTGTACCGAGACGTCCCCTCCCCAACTTGGTGGTATAACGCACTCGCTGGGTGTCGATCTCGACGCCGTCGCGCGTCCACAACGAGTAGACGAGATCCGTATGTGCGCGCAGACTTTCCGATGGTGGCGAAGAGCTGTGTTCATGGGGTTCACGATAAAAGATCGATTCCTCCCAGCGCAGCACTTTGACCGACAATAGCAGTGGTTCTTGAACGGAACTCGGGACCTCGCCGGGACCATCGGATCGATAACTCTGAGTCGCGAATACCGGCGAGTCTTCCGGGGTGCGCGCTTCATAATCCACCTCCTCGTCACCGACGGTGACATCAAAGCGATAGCGCCCTGTGCCCATGTCGTTGGTCGCCTCCAGAATAATCGAGAACTGGCCCAACTCGGCGGGCACCCAGTAGATCTCACCGGTCGCCTCGTCGATCTCAAACTCCGGTGGCGCCTCCACGGCCTCCCACTTAAGGGGGTGAGCACCATGGGCCTGGGCATGATTATTGGCGCCGTATCGGTAGGGATGTCCCCGGGTGGCCTCAAAGCTCGCCGTATCCAAGATATGGGGTTCAGCATTGGCATAGACGTCGAATCCGGCGCCCGACTCGATGCGGTCGACCACATTGAGTGGTGTGTCTTCTAAGGCTCTCGGTAGGATCTGCCGGATGATCGCCGTCGGTTCGTATTTTTCAACGGCCTCCCCTTCCACCCAGGGAGCGACGTCGACACTGACGAGCGCCACGTCTGTCTCTTCACCCAATTCAATGAGCGGCTTTTGCGTTCGTTCGCCGCTGAGCCCCGATGAACACCCAAAGACCACCGCCAGCGAGGCCACAAGTGACCATTTGATCAACGCTCTAAATCGCCCCTTCTCAATTGCACTCCACATTTCTAACACCGCGGTTATTGAAGTTCTTCATCCAGATCTGCGTCGTCCACCGGCACAGCATCTTCGTCATCTTCCGCTTTTTCAGCGGCGATCTGCTCTTGCAATGCCTCCCGAGCAGCCGCCACGCCGGGGCTGATATCGACGTAGCCCCGCATGCGGGTATTCACCGACGACACATGCTCGACGATCCTTTCTCGGCCACCGATTTCGATGGCGCGCTCGAAATTGGCCACCGCCGCTACATCGTCGCCCAGAAACTCGGCGGCCAACCCCATATTGTACAGGGCGGCTGACTTTTTCGACGTATCGGCGTCGTCTTTGCCCTTCTCCTCCTCGACGATGGCACCGAAAAACTCCCGCGCCCCCTCCCAGTCGCCGGCCTCCATCAAAGCGATTCCATCGCTCATTCCGGCCTCGTCGATGACAGTGACGCTGTAGGAGATCTTGCGCGACCTATAGGGGTAAGCAAAGGCGAGTGTGTTGAACTGCGCCGCCATCTCGAAGGAGGAGCGATCCTCTTTATCGCCCCCCTCTTTCGGAGATTCCATCCAGTGATTATGCAGCCAGAACGGCCATCCTGGAGAGACATCGACGCTCGCGGTCATGCCCCGCTCATTTTGCCCGGAAATGCCCACGCGACGCGTATCGATTTCTTCGCCGTGGCGGGTCCACAGTGAATAGACCAGCTCCGTATCGACACCGGTCGGCGAGGCTTCCTCCCACCGCAATACCTGAACGTATAATAGCAGCGGCTCTTCGATGGATGTGGGGATCTCACCAAATCCGTCGGGCACTAATTTATCTCGGGTGGTTACGATGTCGGAGTCCGAGTGCTCCTCCCTGGAGAGCACTTCTTCGACTTCCTCCAGGACCACCGTGATTTCCAGATCCGTTTCTATGCGGTCGACGACGTTGAGCTTCGTTCCCTCGAAGGCTTTCGGCAGCATCTTTAGAACGAGCTCCGTGGGATCTTGGGCCTCCACAGCCTCGGCATCGATCCCATCGGCGATCTCGATACTCAACAGCGCCACATCGGCCTCTTCGTCCAACTGGTACAGCGGCACCTGCAAGCGGTCGTCGCGAATATTCGTCGCACACCCCACGGCGACAACGAGCGAAGCTACCAACGTCCACTGCATTACCGCCTTCAATCGATCCACCTGGTCCTCCTCCACGTTCAGCCGTTGAATACTCCCTGTCCAGCTTCTACTCATGGTCGCCGAACAGTGTCAAACGACTGAACCATTCCCACAACAGGCGAATCCGGCGGGACACTCCCGTGCCCCCCACAACTCAATCTTTCGGTCCCGACGCCCGAACCTCCCGCGGCTTTTCGATGCCCGGGCGGGTGATGATCTGCGCCGCCTCCGGACGCTCCGGCGGCTCGACGACATCAATGCTCACCGGCTGGCCGCTGCGTGCCGACTCGTATAATGCCTCGATGATCTGCACATCTGCCCATCCCTCACGGCCGTCGGGCTCCGGTCGGCGTCCCTGCTCAATACAATCCGAAAAATACACCAATTGAGGACCGAATTGATCGTGTTTCTCAAAGGTCTCGGCGCGCTTTTCATCGCCGCGGTGAAACTCGTAGGCCAGGTTTACGGCGTAGCCGAAGGCCGGATCTAAAATGGCCTCTCCCTCACTTCCCACCAGCCGATACGTCGATGTCTCATAGGCTCCGAAACTGGTCACAAACATGGCGATCCGATCGCCGGGAAACCGGAGCATTGCCCCCGTCATCTCGTCGCAATCCGAAAAGCGCTCATCGCCCTCTCGACTCTCCGAAAACGCCACCACTTCCGTGGGATCGGCAGCGAATAGATATCGCGCCGCGTTGATACAGTAGATCCCCATATCATATAGCGTCCCGCCCCCCTCATCGATGGGCATAAGCCGCACATTTCCCGGCGATACGTCCTGCGAAAACGATGCCTGAAAATACCGCAGATCCCCGAACTCACCCTCTTGCGCTGCCTCGACGGTCTGCATATTGGCGATCTCGAAGTGCAGCCGATAGGCCGTCATCAACAGCACGTCCTCTTCATCGCACACCTCCACCATCTCTCGGCATTGCTCGCCAGTGACGGCCAGTGGCTTCTCGCATAATACGTGCAACCCCGCTCGGGCAGCCCGCACGGTGTAGTCGTAGTGAAGATGATTGGGCACGGCGATATAGACCGCGTCGACGAGCCCATCTTCCAAAAGCTCGTCGTAATCCTCGTAATGATATTGATGTTTCGTCCCCACCTCGTAGCGCTCGCCGAGCCGGGCCAATTTTACGTCATCGCCGGAGACGAGGGCCGTCAACTTCGCATTCTCGGCGTGGGCAAAGGCCGGCAACACGGCGACCTGGGCGATATGCCCGAGGCCGACGACGGCATAGCGGACGGGATTGTCGCTCGATCGAACCATAAGATGACTCCTCGACGTCCACAGACGTCCTTATTGTCGAGATTGAACGATCAATTTCGACACGGAGCCCGCCCCACCAAAATGAAAGTAAGCGTTCGGGGACCGCGGCCAGCCTGGCCGCCTTTCATGCTGCTGGGGCCCGTGGCCAACCTGGCCGCCTTTCATGCTGTCGGGGCCCGTGGCCAACCTGGCCGCCTCTCGGGCTGCCGGGGCCCGCGGCCAGCCTGGCCGCCTTTCATGCTGCCGGGGCCCGCGGCCAGCCTGGCCGCCTTTCATGCTGCCGGGGCCCGCGGCCAGCCTGGCCGCCTTCCCTCATATAAGTTCTGCGGACTTTATTTCGGCGAGGACTGGGCGACGAGGCCGACGCCGTCGAAGTGAGGCGATACGCATCGTCGAACGCAGACCGCTAAGAGATCGTCGCTCATTACCGCCGAAATACCGCGGTGGGCCACCAGGAGCTGAATCACACCCGGCTGCGGGTGAGTCGTTGACCCACCATTGGCCGGGATCTATGATCTCAGCGACGAGGTCGTGTTGGGCGGCCCGGCGAGCGGGAGTACGGTTGCTATGGCGGATCGACAAGACGATGAAGCGTGCGCCGAGCGGTTGCGGGTCGCCCTTGACCTGGCCGCGTCGGGGATCGAGATGCGCCGGGCGCAGTTGAAACGACGCTTTCCCGAGGAGACGAGCGCACAGATTGACGAGCGACTCAACGCCTGGCTGCGGCAGCGGCCGGGGGCGGAGTTTGGCGATTCGCCGGGGCGGGTGGTTGATCCGGAGAATGTGTTGGACCAATGACGACCCTTCTATTCGAGATTTTGGGAGGAATTGCCGAGGTGCTCCAGGAGCTGGAGAAATCCTGGGCGTTGGTCGGAGGACTGGCGGTTTCCTCGTATGTAGAGCCACGATTTACGCGAGATATCGATATCGCCATATCCGCAGCGGACGACGAAGAGGCGGAAGACTTTCTGCGTTCGTGGCAAGCCTACGGCTACACCCTGGACACGATCATCGAGCAGGACGCCGTCGATCGTCTGGCGACAGTTAGGACTTATCCATCGGGCCAAGAGCGGAGCATCGTGGTGGATCTTCTCTTTGCGTCGTCGGGCATCGAACCAGAAATCGGCGATGAGGCACGACAGATCGAAATCGTCGCCGGGCTGACCATACCGGTGGCTCGGCCGGGACATCTCTTCGCCCTGAAATTACTCGCCGCCGACCGCGACGAACGTCCTCAAGACGAGCTCGACTTAAAGCACCTGGCACAGATCGTCGTCGATGAGGAGAGAGAAGCGGCCCGACGAGCGGTGAGGTTGATCGAAGAGCGCGGGTTTAACCGAGGACGGGACCTGAAGGCGATGCTCGATGCGCATTTAAAATGAGTGAAGAGGGCGACGGATAACACCGATATTTGATCGAAAATCGATCCCTGGCAGTGTCCATGGCCATTGAGCAACCAGCGCCAGTGAATGTGATCCCCCCTTCCGACTAAAACACTCAGCACACCTCGCTCGGTTAAGCGTATTCCCGCATCAAACAGGGGGCATCGCGACTTCATAGCTCCCACAAGATATCGCTGGAGCGTCCCCGTATCAAACGCGGATCGACGGCCTCATGCAACAAGATCGACCGGATTCTCGCGTCGATGAGCAGTCACCCGGAGCAGAAGTGGATAGGAGTAGGTCCGGATGAGTTCGTAGAAGCGAAGGAGCGGCAAAACGCGATCTCGGGCTCGTCGGCGCAACGCCTCAAGGAGTCGGTTCGACAGCGCCAACGCCAGGATAGCGCCGTAGAACAGCGCTTCGATGATGTGCTCTTTCGTCGACGGCAGATGAGCGATGCGTCCCATCTGACGCAGCTATTTAAAGGTAAGCGTTCAGGACCCCGGAGCCCGCGGCTCCACCAACCACCGGATGGCAGGTCACCGCGCCGTTGGGGCCCGCGGCCAGCCTGGCCGCTCATGGGCATTACATCAGGACTTGGAGGGGAAGTGGCCATCAAACATGAAGAGTCCGCTCTCCCTTCGGGCTGGCTATTGATCACATCTCCACTGTGGTCGTGTGAGAGAACTGCAACCGAAGCGGTTTTTAGACACGCCTCGAACACAAATCTCGGATCGTTCTCGAGATCGTGGATCGTTTTCGAGATCGTGGATCGTTCTCGATCTCGATCATCGTTTTCGATCTCGATCATCGTTTTCGATCTCGATCATCGTTCTCGATCTCGATCATCGTTCTCGATCTCGATCATCGTTTTCGATCTCGATCTCGAGGTGGTCACCCTCTCCCGCTGATAGTTGTGACCACTAACCCGGATTATTCATGACTCGTCTACTGCGGCTCATCAGCCCCAAAATCGCTTCATCTCACTCCTCGACGATGCGTTGCATCGCCTGTGGGGTTCAATTTTGCGCTTTTGATGCTGATTTCTCCTCGTTACGACGCCTCATGAATAATCCGGGCTAAACGTAGGAACGAAATCGTTCCCTCCCCGGAAACCGCCATTTGTGATCAATAGCCAAGCCTTCGGGGGAGCGGCGAGCGCTGTATGCGAGCCTGAGGGGGAGATCGGGGAGCCCTATTGTTCATCGTGGTTGCTCCGAAACTCCCCCATTGTCTCGCTGCGCTCGACATTTCCCCCGGCGGGAGAAAGGATTCGTGCCGTGAACAACCACCCGGCTTTTCGTGGAAAGCAGCCCGCCGATCAGCTAACCCGGATTATTCCGGCGACTTATGCAAAATTGTCAGCCCCACGGCGGAAGGGGATTTCTGGAGACTTTGACAACCTCTGGTGGCCGCTTCAAACTTACTTGAACCTTCATTTTCTTTACGATTCTCAATCGCCTAACTCAGATTAAGATTTTTGATATGAACCTTCAGCCAATTTTCCGCTGCCTGGTGGCGACAGGCTTACTTTTAATTGCAGCTATCTTTCTGATCGCCTGCTCGTCCGATTCCGTTTCATCAGAAGCCGACACGGATATCGCGAGCGATGTGGCTGTAGACTCCGGAAGCGATGTCGAGACACACGACGGCGATCCGGGCTCTGATACGGAGCTAAACGGCGAGCTCGGCAACGAGGACACCGGCCCTGATTCTGAAATACCGCAGCCCGTCGAAGACGATGTCGGCAACCTCTGGACCGACTGCGATTGTGCACACCCCGATGATAAATGCAGTCCCCGCTATTGCGGTCGACCCGGCATAAAATGTGGGCCCGAAGGCGAGGAGTGTCCCGAGGGCTATCGCTGCATTACAGGCGATTTATTCGCCGATTTCTGTGTCTGCGACGGCGACGAATTCGAGTGTGGCCCCTACTGCGACGACCTGTATGACTGCAAATATACGGGCCATACCTGTGATCGTGAAAACGGAATCTGCCGCGACCGAACTGGCTGCCTCAACCAGATGCATTGTCCCGAAGGACAGGTCTGTCACGGCGGGACGCCGGGGCATGTGGCACACAATCATTGTTATGAGACTGGCGACGCCGAAGAAGGCGAAGACTGCGTGGATAATCGCGACTGCCAGAGTGGCATCTGTTATTGCGGAAGCGATTTCACCTGCTCCGAGGCAACCTGCGTCGAACAATGCCTCGGCGACGAGGATTGCGACGACGGTGAGGGATGCCGCAAGTGGGCGAATATGAACGATCTGGTCTCATCCCCCGGCGGATGTCAGGAGGTCCCGGAGTGCACCGTATCCTGCCCCGGTCACAAGCGATGCCTCGGCGATGACTGCCAGCCCAGGTTTTGCCGAACCAGCGCCGACTGCGACGGCGCCGATTGCATGTTTTTCAGCCCGATCCATCCCGGCACATGCGAGGAGCATCCCGACAACGACGAGGGCTTTGCCTGTAAACCAGACGAATATATCGACAGTTCTCACGAATATTGCATCTTGCCCATTCCCTGCTGGGAGGATGAAGACTGCGGCGAGCCCTACGAATGCGCTACACGATGCCGCCGCCCCGCAGATGACGGCGGTGGCTCTTGAGTCCTCGGCGAATCCTTCCCGATCTCCAACAGTGCTCGAGACCGTTTAACAGCCCTTAGCGGCGGCGTGCAGTAATCCGGTCAACACCGCCTGAGCCGTCTCCCGCGCTCCGCCAGTGCTGCCGGGAAAGGTGGCAATCAGGGTCTCTCCCGCCACACCTGCCACGCCGCGCGACAACATGGCGTAGGGCGTTCGCCGCTGCCCGTGGCTTCGAGCGGCCTCCATGATCCCGGGCACCTCTTTGTCGAGACGTTCGGCGACGCATTCGGCAGTGACGTCTTTATCCTCCAGCCCGGTTCCCCCGACGGTGATCACCACGTCGAACGCGCCTGCCAAAAGCGCGTCGAGCGCCGCCTCCACGGCCTCGCGACCGTTGCCGATGACCTGGTAATGCGAAACCTCGACGCCCCGCTTGTTTAGCGCTGCCCGCACCTCGGCCCCCGCCGAATCCTCTCGTTCTCCACCGGCGACGCCGTCATGAGTGACCAAAACGGCGGCCTCCAACCCCTCAGGTGGCCTAAAATCGCTTTTCCCACCCGATTTTTCCACCAGGTGTACGTCGGTCACGGCGATAAGCCCCGTATCCTTCGGCGCATGGGGTTTGAGCATATCGTATAGATTCATGGCCACCACACCGGCGGCATATAACGTCTCCATCTCCACGCCCGTAGCGGCAATGGTCGTGGCCTCCACCTCGAGATAGATTCCGTCATCGCGCAATTCGAATTCCACGTCGCAATCGGTGATCGGGATCGGATGACAAAAGGGAAGCGCCTCGGAGGTCTTTTTGACGGCCATAATTCCGGCGATCCGCGATGCCTCCAGGGCATCGCCTTTTTCGGTGGCCCGGGCGTGGTCGGTGGCCTCTAAAATAGCGCGATCGATCGTCAGAGAAGCGGCCGCACGTGCAGTGCGCCGGGTCTGCGTTTTATGCGTAATATCCTTCACTGATCACTCTCTTTTCTCAGAGATATACCATCGAGATAGCGACTTTCACCGTCGGCGTAGATCTCGCACTTCCAAAGCGGCGCCCGCGTTTTTAATTCGTCGATCGCATATCGCGCGCCCTTAAAAGCAGCGTCGCGATGGGCGGCTCGACAGACGACGAGGACCGTCGACTCCCCGAGCTCCACACGACCGACTCGGTGTTGCACGCGGCACTGGCGAACATCAAAGCCCTCCAACACCTCCCCCTCAATCTGCGACAATACCCGCGCGGCGATCGCGTCGTGGGCCTCGTACTCGATGGCCACGACATCGTCGCGTCCGGCATTGTGGTTGCGCACATCACCGCTAAATACCACGAGCGCCCCACAACTGTCGTCGGCCGTCGCATCGATCAGCGCGTCCCGATCCAGCGGCTCACCAGCTAGATACTTCCGGGGACTTCCGCCGCTGACCGGCGGCAAAAGAGCCAGCGCCTGGCCGTCGCTCAACCGGTGATCATCGCCGACGATTACGTCGTCGACGGCACGAGCGACACTGCCCAGGGCGCCCTTTAGCGCCGGCAACTCCTCGTGGAGCGCAGCGACGGCGTCGGCCACAGTCGGCTCTGCAGACTCCAGGCGCAGCGTGATCATCCGCGTTCCCGCGCGCCGGCGCAGGCCGCCGTAGAATTCGATTTCGATCTCCATGAACTCCACTCCTTCGATGACCCCCCTCCCCTCCCAGGGGAGGTGCCGCGCAGCGGCGGTGGGGTAGGCTCGAAACACCGCGTGCTTCGAGGGTTTTACTTCCATCGAGGCATGCGATCTACCCCTCAGCCTCGCTCCGCTCGCTAGCTCCCCTAAAAGGGGAGCGGACTCTCCTTGGGACTCCGCTGGTTCGATGACCCTCCTCCCCTCCCAGGGGAGGTGCCGCGCAGCGGCGATGGGGTAGGCTCGAAACACCCCAATCCCCAACACCTTCACCCGCCCAACGCCGACATCCCCGTCTGGGTCACCTGCCCACTGCGCCACTTATGTCCCGCCGGCTTCTCCGCCACCGCCCGCCGAAAGCCCTGCTGCACAGCCTCCGCATCGCGAGCCCGGATCGCCTCGCGGATCCCCACATGCTCGTCATAGGCAAGACACGCCCGCAGATCGCCCTTCGAGGTCAGGCGCATCCGCGAGCACGTATCGCAATAGGAATTGGACATCGGCGTAATAAAGCCGATTCGCCCCGCAGCTCCGGGTTCTTTCCAGTAGCGCGCCGGACCGTTTCCAACATCGGGATCGGCGGCCACCAGCCCCTTTTCGTCGACCAATCGATCTTTTAGCGACGTCAGATTCAGATAGCTTCCGAGCCGACCCAACTCGGCGCCCTCGCCGATGGGCATCAACTCCATAAACCGGACGTCGATCGGGCGCCGACGCACAAGCTCGAGCCAATCGTCGACCTCGTCGTCGTTGAATCCGTCGAGCATCAACGCGTTGATCCGAAGCGGCGCCAGCCCCGCCTCGCAGGCCGCCTCAATTCCCCGCCAGACGTCTTTTAAAATTCCGTGGCGCGTGATCTTCGTAAACCGCTCCGGGTCGAGCGAATCCAGGCTCACATTGATGCGATCCAGGCCGGCATCGGCCAATTTGTCGGCCATTTTGTCCAAGAGAAGAGCGTTCGTCGTCAATGCGATATCGACGGCCCCGGTCTCGTTTTTCAAAAGCCCGATCAGCGTCGGAAGCTCGCGCCGCAAAAGGGGCTCTCCGCCGGTGATCCGCACTCGATCGACGCCCAGCGAGACCGCCACCTCGACGGCAAACGCGATATCCTCGAAGCTCAACAACTCCTCGCGCGGCGCGAAGGGAAGCCCTGTCGCCGGCATACAATAGCGGCA
>SKQC01000150.1 GCA_007119175.1 Myxococcales bacterium
CTGAGCACTCACACCGGCGAAATCGGGCACTTTTGACAGGGTCTCCCAGGCGCCCTCTCTCGTGATGCTGCCATAGGCGATGGCCATGGCGAGCAGTTGATGGACCAGAACCGGCCAGCATCGGTCGTTGATGTGGACGGGCTCGACCCACCTGGTCTTTGCCAGCTCGATCAAAGCCACGGCGTGCAACACCGTCTCCGGTGACTCACAAAAGAAGGTCGTATTCGCCGGCTGGCCCGCTCGACGTCCCGTCCGGCCCATCCGCTGCATAAAGGAGCTCACCGTATCCGTGGCGTTCGCCTGAAAGACCTTGTCCAGATCTCCGACGTCGATGCCGAGCTCAAGCGTGGAGGTGCAGACGATGCACACGTCGCGGCCGCGGCTAAAGCGCGCTTCCGCCGCTTCTCGTTCCTCTTTGGAAACCGAGCTGTGGTGGACGAAGACCGACGTGCCCTTATCGCGCATCTTGGTGGCCACCGTTTCGGTGATGGCCCGACTCTGGCAAAAGAACAGACTCTTCTGACCACGGGCCGACACGGCCGCATCCCTGGCGAGCGCACCCAATGAGCCCCGACACGTGATCAATAACTCCCGCTTTGACGGTGGGCTCGGCGGGTCGACCACGCGGCCATTCCGGGCCGAAGAACCGGCCAACCAGGACAAAATCGCCTCGGGATTTCCCACGGTTGCGCTCAGACCCACGCGCTGCACGTCGTGCTCCGAGACCTCATTGAGCCGCTCGATGATGCTCATAAGATGCGCGCCGCGGTCGGTGCCGGCCATGGCGTGGACCTCGTCGATGACGATGATCCGCAGGTCATTAAACAGTCGCGCCTGGGGCACCTTCGAGGAGATAAACATCACCTCCAGAGACTCCGGCGTCGTCATCAGCAGCTCGTCGGGTTGCTTCACAAAAGCCCGCTTCTGCGACGCGCTCTGGTCTCCGTGCCAGACCAGACGGCTCAAGCCCACCATCTCGGTGTAACTGCCGAGCCGCTCGGACTGGTTATTCAACAGAGCTTTGATGGGAGCCACGTAGAGAATACCCACGCCATCGGTGGGCCGATCGAGGAGCATCGACAGCGACGGGAACATCGACGCCTCCGTCTTTCCACCTGCCGTCGGCGCCAGCACCACGGCGTTTTCCCCGTCGAGTATCGAGTGGCCCGCCTCCTCCTGGACATCTCGCAGAGTCGTCCAGCCCAGACGGTGGACGATGGCCTCCTGGAGTCGAGGATTAAATCGGCTGAAGACGCTCTTTTGGGATTTTTCAGTCGTGGATTCTTCAGTCACGGATCACCAGACGTCTTCGGCGGGAATCAAGTCTTCGGACTCGTCGTCTTCGACTTCGGATTGCCCCGTCAAAAGCTCTCGCTCCGTCTCGGTGAGATCCTCGAAATCGGCGGGCTTGAAGCCTGCTTCCTTGCTCGGGTCGTAATCTGGAAACTCATCGACCCGGTCCATATGCTCGATGAATTGACGCAAAAATTGCCTGGGCACCACGCCGACGTCGCCGGCGAAGCCCTCGGTCACCTGCTCCACGAGATTCGCGATGAACGTGTCGTTGATCTTTTTTGCCAATCCCGTCCGGTCCTCCGGCTGGTAGAGCTCTCGCAACTTCAACGCCACCTCCCTGAGGCGGTCTTCGTCAAAGGGCTTTAGCTCCAATTGGGGTTGTCGAGCACTGGCGAATCCGCTGGACTCGTCGAATTTGATGCGGTCGTGGAGAGGCTCGAGACCACCTACGCCGCGGCGCGAATCAAAGAAATCGGGCGTCCCCGTGAAAAACCACAACAGGCCGGGATAGGATTGCGCGGCGTCCACGATCTGGCGAATGCCGTTTAGCGATTTCGCCCGGACGTCCTTTCGCATGCGTAGAATCGTCTCCGCCTCATCGACGACGACGACCAGGCCCTTATAGCCGGCGGCCTTGGTCAACTCCACGACTCCGCGCAGATAATCGAGGGCGGCTTTGTTGTCGACCGAGCCCTTTACCTGCGCCCGTTTCTTGGCGCTATGCGCGACATTTCCACTTCCCGAGAGCCACGACAAAAGCGCCCCGGCCTCGGCGAATTCGCCCTCTTCCTTGGCCTCGAAGATGGCCTGCACGACGCGAACAAAATCATCGGGAGCTCGCCCATCTGTACGCCGCGCGATCTCCTCGTTTAGCCGCTCTCGAACCTTCTCGTCGAAATCGGGCTCCATCTCGTCGTGTCCGGCGTCGATGAGACTCGCTTCGACCTCGCCAATCCACCGATCGAGAATATCGCCGAAGGCGCCGCGAGGGCAGGTATTCGTCGCCAATTCAGCGACGATCTTTCGGTAGATATCGCTGAATTTATAGAAGTGAAATTCATTGTCGCTCACCACTACAAAGCTCGTCGCGAACCCGCGGCGACGAGCCTCCAGAAGTGCCAGACGACTCATAAAGGTCTTTCCGCAGCCGTAACCACCGCGCAGGAATTTGACCAGCCCCTCGCCCTGTTCGGCCAACTCCAAGAGCCGGTCGATCTCGTTTCGCTGCCGGTCAATACCGACGGCAAATGTGTCGAGCCCCCGTTCGGGCACCGCCCCCATGCGGAGCTGTTGAAAGATATGATCAACGTCGGACTTGCTGAGCGTCATAATATCTCATCTGCGAACGTAGCGTTTACCCTGCGGAGTCTGTTCGACGGACACGTCGAAGGCAACCTGGGAGGCGTACTCTTCGAAATTGCGGGCAAAACGTCTGAGCGCTCGCGCCGAGCCCAGCATATTGACCGCGTCGGCCTCGGTGATGGCGTCGTATTTCGCCAGATATTCAAAGATCTGACGCGGCCCCTCCGGCAATGCGTCGAGGCCCGTGGTGGCAGCTTCGGCGATAGTTTCATTCGCCGCTTCTTGTTCTGTGGCAGTCTTTCCAAGGCCCTGGACCTGAAACCAGCTCGACGGTCTACACGGCTCGACCTGGTCGCCCAACGCCGGAGAATAAATCTCGACCTGAGCCCGCCGGTCGCGGTCGCCCCGGAGGTGGAAATACACATTCACCGTCTCGCCGATCGGTACTCGCAGGTCGACGGCTTCCATCCGCCCTGCCCCATCGACGCTGTGGAGCTCCAGCATCACCTCCGGGTCGTCCGGTACGCGAATGGCCAACTCCACGTCGGTCCTGCCGCCGAAATCGAGGGCGGCCTGCGTCTGCTCCACGGTGAGCGTCACGCCCTGGACATCGTTTTCGTCGCCTGTCGCCACGGCGTTGATCTGATAATGCGTCGTGCTTCCACCGGCGGCCCGGTCGTGCTCTACGGTGAGCACCGGGATGATCCGCTCCTGCGGAGAGTTGCCGCCATGTACGAAATCAACGTCGTTTTTACCCCGATCAAAGACCGACGTATCCCGGGCCATCACCAGGTGCTGCGGCGCCTTCTGGTAGCCGAGCGCCGACAGCGGCACCGAGGTGAGCGTCTCGTTGGACTGGGGATGGTCGTAGAGCCGCCATCTATAACTGGGATCGGTCTTCTTCCCCAGTGAGTGACTCACAGTGGTCTTGTCGAGCAGCAAGAACCCGTGATCCGAGGTGATCACGAAGCGCCTGATGCCGGCCTGCCGTAAAAGACGCATAGCGCTTCGGAGATCGCGCAACATCGTCTCGAAGAGCAGAGGTCCGAAGCCCTTTTCGCCGGCTTCGTCGAGGGAATGGCTCTTCACGATGACGAGCGACGCCTGCTGAATCACATTGCGGAGGTTCTTGTCGCC
>SKQC01000211.1 GCA_007119175.1 Myxococcales bacterium
AAGGGGAGGAAGGTCAGCGAACCTCAGGAGGCTCATAAAGAGTCCGCTCCCCTTTTAGGGGAGCTGGCGAGCGAAGCGAGGCTGTGGGGTATTTCCGAGCAACCCCACCGCCGCTGCGCGGGACCTATAGAAGTTATCGGATTGGTGATTTGTCGCGCGGACCCGTGACCGCTACGATGGCGCAGTGCCGATTGATGATTTTGTTCGGAGGTCTGTGGTGCGGATGAAAGCGGTCGTATTTCTGGGGTTTTTCTTGGTCACGGCCGCTGCCGGGTGTGCCGACGGGGTGCTTACGGGAAATCAGTCGGATAACCAGAATAGCGCCGACAATGGTGCAAATAATGAAAGTAACGGAAATTCTGAGAATGGCGGGAACGCTGAGAATGGTGGTAATGCCGAGAATGGCGGTAACGCCGGCAATAGCGGTAATTCGGAGAACAACGGGAACGCCGGTAATAGCGGTAATTCGGAGAACAATAGCGAGAACAACGCAAATGGGGGCAATAACGGCGGGCCCTGCGACGGCGTAAGCTGCAGCGACGGCGTCTGCGATCCGGATAGCGGAGATTGTGTCGGCTGTATCGGCGACGGCGATTGCACCGATGGGGTCTGCGACGAGTCCATCGCCGAATGTGTGGGCTGTGTAGAAGACGGCGATTGCACCGACGGGGTCTGCGACTCGACGAACGCGCAATGTGTGGCCTGCGAAGGCGACGATGACTGCACCGACGGGGTCTGCGATACATCGATTCCGGCCTGCGTGGAGTGCGCCGAGGGCGAGGGGTGTTCAGACGACCTCGTCTGCGCCGAGGCGACGGCCACCTGCGTGGAGTGCATCGACGATGGCGATTGCGATGGCGGGGGGAAATGCCACGACGAATACCCGTCCTGTGTCGATGAATGCTGTGACTTTACGAGTGATGAGATCTTCGGTGGGGCTCCCTTTAGCCAGGACCGGATCGATATCGCCGTCTCGCCCGACGGCGACCCCATCATTGTATTTGCCCACGATAGCAGCGGTGAGATCCGTATTGCCGATGGCAGCAGCTCGGTCTGGTCCTATAATACAGCCGGCGAATACGATGAATCCGCGGGCCTTTCCGATGTGCGAATCGAGATCGACGCCGGCGGTGAGCCCCACGTCGTCGCCCGCAGCGGCAATGAGTGGCTTTATCTGTGGCGCGACGGCAGCTTGTGGAATGAGGAGAATGTCTGGAATGAGGCCGCCGGAAGCGGTGGCACGGATATCGCCGTCGACAGCGACGGTAACGCCCATATCGTCGGACTCGGCAGTGGCCTTCTCGACGTCTATTACGCCACCTATCGGGCAGACCAGGAAAGTTGGGAACGCGAGAGCTTCGAGGTCGGCGAGGAAGATACGAGCCTGATGGCGGTCGCCATCGACCTCAAAAGCGACGATACTCCTATATTGTCGCTGGCTGCCTCTGATCTATTCGATGGCACATCAAGTATCAGCATCGCCGAATACACATCGACTGGCTGGGATCGCGAGGTGGTGGCGTCCGATACATCCGAGGTTCATTATAGCGCGGTCGGTCCCGACGATGAGGTTTTCGTCCTCCACAGGCCAGCCATCAGCCCTCATGGCGGACTGGGGTTGACTCGCGACGGGACTGGAAGCTGGACGACGGAGAGCGTCAACGACGAGGAGACGGCCGACGCGATTTATTTCGATCTCGACCACCGAGGCGACCCCCATATTATCTTTCATGTCTCCGCCGAAGCGGCCTTTGAAACTGATCTGGCGTATACTCGCTGGAATGGGGCCGACTGGGAGACCCATATCCCACCGGACTCGCTGCTCGGCCAGGCGTCGTGGCAACGGATCGCCGTCGACGACGACTCTATCCCCCATATCGTCGTCTACGATTCCGAAGAAGAAGCAATCACCTATATTTCCGTACAATAGATGCCTTCGACGGGAGCGCCGAGATGAATGAGAGAAAGTCCAAAAACCGCTACTCGGTATTACCCGGTCTTTTTCTCGTCCTATGTTTCGCCCTCGCCACCGGCTGCGCCGAGGGCGAACTCGGCGAAAACCAGGAGGCGAATAATAATTCCAGTCAAGCCGACGTATCCCCGGCTGACACGAATATCATTACGATCGGCGATGTCGGCACTGACACCGGTCTCGATACGGGTGGCGAGGACACCTCGACGCCCGACGATGTGGCGCCGGTTGACGATGCTGATGTCGACGAGCCCTGCGACGATCCCTGCCAGGGAATGCAAATTTGCGATGCGGCGACCGGAGAATGCGTCGATTGTCTGGGCGACGACGATTGCGAGCAGGGAGTGTGCGACGAGTCGGCTCAGGAATGCGTAAACTGCATCGCTGATACCGATTGCGACGGTGACCTCACGTGTGACATCGATGAAAATATCTGCGTGGGATGCGTGGAGAGTGAGGACTGCGGACCGGATCACGTGTGTCATGACGAGTCATGTGTCGACTGCGTCGATTCAGACGATTGCGAACAGGGAGTGTGCGACGAGTCGGCTCAGGAGTGCGTGGGATGCGTCGAGACAGACGACTGCGAAGAGGGAGTATGCGACGAGTCGGCCCAGCAGTGCGTGGACTGCGTCGAGACAGACGACTGCGAAGAGGGAGTATGCGACGAGTCAGCTCAGGAGTGCGTGGACTGCGTGGAGTCAGACGACTGCGAGGAGGGAGTATGCGACGAGTCGGCCCAGGAATGCGTGGACTGCGTGGAGTCAGACGACTGCGAGGAGGGAGTGTGCGACGAGTCGGCTCAGCAATGTGTGGGATGTCTCGACAGTGATGATTGCCCGGATGAGCTGTCCTGTGACGAGGAAAATAACACATGCCTGGGCTGCGTCGACGACAGCGATTGCGATGGCGATGCAAAATGCCACGACGAATATCCGTCATGTGTCGATGAATGCTGCGATTTTGTCGCCGAAGATGCCCTGACGGGCCTTTCCTCGAGTCCCAATGAATATGACTTTGCCGTCTCCGCCGACGGAGATCCCTTTATCGTCGTCGCCGAAGATGATGAGGACCCGATCTACCTGATCGAGCGCACCGCCAGCGGCTGGTCGTTTCAGAATTTGGTCAGCTATTCGGGATTTATCGTTCGCGTCCATATCGAAGTCGACGCCGATGGAAATCCCCATGTGCTGATTCGCTCATCGGACGACTGGCTTTATATGTGGCGCGAGGGGGCCGATTGGTACGAAGAAGACGTGTGGGATGAGGAGCTCAATAATGGTTATACGGATCTGGCGATCGACGATGACGGCAATACCCATATCTTCGGACTGGGCTCCGATTTTCTCGATGTCCATTATGCCAAATACAACGCCGATGACGGCACCTGGACGAGGGAGACATTCGAGGGTGGAGACGAGGGTACGAATTTGGTCTGGCTCACCGTCGATGTGAAAAGCGACGGGACGCCGGTGGCATCTCTGGCGGCGTTTGATTTCGACGGCAATTGGTTGATCGATATCGTTGAGCGCATCGGGGGAGCGTGGGAGCGCGAAAACGCCGTCGCGGAGTCGACGCAAATCCACAATATGGCCGTCAGCCCCGACGATGAGATTTTTGTGACCCATCGTCCCACGACGACCCCTCACGACGGCGTGGAGTTGACGCGAAATGAAACGGGAAGCTGGGTGACCGAAATTATTAACGACAAGACGACGGCCACCTCCGCAGATCTCGATATCGATCCGCGAAATGATCCTCACCTGGGCTTTCGAGTCAGCGGCGATGATCCGACGTATGCCTCCTATACCCGATGGGATGGCACGGGCTGGGAGACCAACGACGTACCGGATCCGCTGGTGGAGCGAGCCTTCGATCTGCGAATAGCGGTTGACGACGATTATGTGGCGCATCTCGTCGTCTACGATTCCGAGCGCGGTACGCTGACCTATCTGACGATGGACTAATATCAGCCTGGACGTGCTCATTTGTTGGCATGCATGCGCTGCGTCGTGAATTGAAGATCAATGGTAGTCTTGATGAAAAAGAGAGGTAAGCGTTCGGGGCCCGCGGCCAGACTGGCCGCCTTTCGGGCTGCCAACCCCAACCTTACGGTCGTATTGGCGAATAACTTCGTCACCCAACTGAATGTTTATGAAGAGAGTAGCTAAAATGAGTCATCTCTCATCGATCGGACGTTTCCTATTATCACTCCTATTGGTCGCCATCGTCGCCGTCGCCACCGGTTGCGCCGAGGGCGAGCTCGGCGAAAACCAGGAGACGAATAATAATTCCAATCAAGCCGACGTCTCTTCGGCCGACACGAATATCACTACGATCGACGATGTCGGCACTGACACCGGTCTCGATACGGGTGGCGAGGACACCTCGACGCCCGACGATGTGGCGCCGGTTGACGATGCCGACGCCGATACTGGTGTGGATGACACCGGCGCCGGCGATACGGGGCAGGATGTGGACATGGATGCAGAAACGGATGCGGATGCCGGCGAGCCCTGCGACGATCCCTGCCAGGGAACGCAGGTTTGCGATCCGGACACCGGAGAATGCGTGGATTGTCTGGGCGACGACGATTGCGAGGAGGCAGTGTGCGACGAGTCGGCCCAGCAATGTGTGGAATGCGTCGATAAAGACGATTGCGATGACGGCGTCTGTCTTCAGAGCGCCAGCGAATGTGTCGATTGCCTGGGTGACGGCGATTGTCCAGACGGGGTTTCCTGTGATTCGGCCAATATGACGTGCTTAGGTTGCGTCGACCACGATGACTGCGAGGGCGACGCCAAATGCCACGACGAATATCCGACGTGTGTCGACGAATGCTGTGATTTTATCAGTGAAGTCGTCTTTGATGAGATCCCGTATAGCCACGACAGATTCGATATCGCCGTGACGCCCGACGGAGAGCCAATCATCGCCTTCGTCGACGGCGACAACAACGATATTCTCATTGCCGAGCGCACGTCGAATGGCTGGTTTCAACAGACGTTGGGGAGCTTTTCGGGAGGTTCGACGTCCTCCCATATCCGGCTGGATGTCGATGCCGACGGCCAGCCTCACGTCGTCTTTCGCAGATTCGAAAACTGGACTTATTGGCGGCGCGACGGGGGAACGTGGCATGAAGAAGACGTCTGGGATGAGGAGCTGACAAGCGGCTATCCGGATATCGCTGTCGACAGCGAGGGCGACGCTCATATCTTCGGGCTCGCCTCCGTGAGCCACGAGGTCTATTACGCCCATTTTTCTTCCGATCAGCAGAGCTGGACGCGCGAGATTTTCGCCGGCGCCGACGAGGAGACGAATGTCAATTGGCTGGCCGCCGACTTGAAAAGCGACGATACGCCGGTGGTGTCGCTGAGCGCGAACTCGCCGGATGAGGAGGATACGAAGATCCGAGTGGTCACCCACGACGGCTCCGGATGGAACGGAGAGGTCGCAGTCCACGAGGTGACGCAGGTCCACCACATGGTGGTGAGCCCCGATGACGAGGTCCTGATCGTCCACCGAGCGCCGGAGATCCCGCACGACGGAGTGGAGTTGACGCGCAATGGCAGTGGAAGCTGGGTTAGCGAGAGCGTCAATAACCGCTCGGAAGCGATCACGGTGCACCTCGCCGTCGACTCGCGAAATGATCCTCATTTTGTCTTCAACGTCTCCGGCGAAGGTGATTTTGAAAACCACCTGGTCTACACACGGTGGGACGGCACCGACTGGGAGACTCACGATCCGGCTGAAGAAGTGTTGGAACGGGCGTTCTGGCAGCGCATCGCCGTCGACGACGACTACACACCGCATATCGTGGTCTATGACTCCACGAGTGATGCGCTCACTTATGTGACGCTCGACGAGTAGCGGTTATACCAAATCGAAAGTGATGCCCAGTTTGAATCGATGAGAGATTCTATGAAGCCAAAGACAGCGAAAATCCAGATCTTCTCGTCGGTGATGTTTTGTGTTTTGTGCGCCTTCATCTTCACCATATTTGCATCAACGGTGGGATGTGCTTCCGGTGAAATCGAGGAAAATGCGGCACAACAAAACGACCCGCAACAAAACGACCCGCAGCAAAACGACCCGCAACAAAACGACCCGCAACAAAACGACCCGCAACAAAACGACCCGCAACAAAACGACCCGCAGCAAAATACAGGCGAGCCCTGCGAGGATGTTCAATGCAGCGCTGGAGAGTCCTGCGATCCGGATACTGGCGACTGCGTTGATTGTCTGGACGATGAGGGCTGCAGCAATGACCAGGTCTGTAATACGGCGCAACAAGAATGTGTCGACTGTCTTGACGACACAGATTGCGATGGCGAATTGGTCTGCGACGAGGCGGCATACCACTGCGTGGAGTGCCTCGACGAGACGGATTGTGATGGCGAATTGATCTGTGATGAGTCATCGCAGCAATGCGTGGGCTGTGTCGATGATCAGGACTGCCTCAGCGGCGAAGAATGCGATGCGGGCTCTCAGCAATGCGTGATGATCGGCGAATGCCTCGACAACGAGGGGTGTCCCGACGGCGAGGTCTGTGATGAGGACGGCTACGAATGTGTCGAATGTGCCGACAGTGAAGACTGTGACGGTGAAGATGTATGTGAGCCGGATTTTCAGGAATGTGTCGAATGCCTCACTACCGACGATTGCGCCGATGGATTGGTCTGCGATGAGTCAGGGCATACCTGTGTGGAATGTGTGGATGAAGGCGATTGTGACGGCGCGATGTGTCATCCCGACTTCGCGGCCTGTCAGGCCCCGTGCTGCGAATTTTCCGCCGGCACCACCGAGCCGGACGTCCAGGTCTATTTTCGGGGATTCGGGATCGCCATCGATAGCGATGGTATTCCCCTGGTTGGCATTGCCGACCGCAGCACCGACCGGGTCGTGATTCACGAACAGAGTGGTAGTACCTGGTCGGTGCATGTCGTGGATAACAATATACCGCTGGATATTCTCAGTGCATTGAAGATCGCCGTCACGCCCGATGACGTTCCCCATCTGGTGCTCGGCAATTCCGGAGAGTTGATTCACTACTGGCGCGAAGGCACCCAGTGGAGCTCGGCGGTGCTGGATGACTCCGAAGGTGGTTCGTTTAAATACGTCGATATCGGAAGCGACGATGACGGCACGGTGCATATAATCGCCACTCGATATGTTCACGACACGGTCTATTACGAATGGCGTACCGACGATGGGCAACGAGGTGACGATGCGCTTGTGATCGACGAGGATAAGGATATCGATCATGCGCGGATGGACGTTCGGCCAAACGGAGAGCCAGTGGTCGTGGCGCGAATGACTGACGGCACCGTCTATTTTGTCGAGAGAGTCGCAGATAGCTGGCAGACACCTGAGCTCGTCGGCGAGAGCGACGAGAGCTATTCGGTGGCCGACGTCGCCGTCGACGCCGATGGCGTCGCCCAGGTGGCCACCAGCCAGACCGACAACGCCACGATCTGGCAACAAGACGGCGACGACTGGCTCGCTGATATAGTAACGGAGGACGAGGAACGCGGTCGCGAAGTGCGAATTGCCTTCGATGGACTGGGCGAACCTCATCTTCTATACGCCGCCACCGGCCAATCGAACGAAATATATTATGCGCGCCGTGAGGGCAGCCAGTGGGTGGATTATTTGTTGGGGGAGTTCCAGCAGAGTTATTGGGCACTCGCCGTCGGGGAAGACGGATGGGTTCACGCCGGAGCCCGGGGATCGGCGAGCGTAGACTCAGTTCAGTATGTGACCACTGAGCCGTAGGGCTCGTCAGCTCGCCGACCCGTAGTCGAAGCCGATCGACTCGTGGGAGTCGAAGAGATGAAGCGTCACCTGGCCCACGTCATCGGGCTGGTCCAAAAACATGCCCAGATAGGATTCGCGGACGATGCGCTTCCAGATCTTGGCTTCGATGCCGCGAACCAGGGGAGTCAGACCGATCCAGAGCGGAGAGTCGGGGCGCTGCTTGACGCAAAACGTGCCGAGTAGGCGGCGGTCTTCGGCGCCGTGTTCATAGACCAGCCGATGGATGACGTTGGCTCCGTCGAAGTCGGCTTCCACCCGCGCTCGCAGGGGTAATAAAGAGATGTCGCGGCGCTCCGCATCGGGCAGCGTCGCCACCTCCTCGTCGATCGGAGCGAAGCCGCGCAGGAGGCGAAAATGCTTTTTCTTTCCCTCTAATTTCCATTGCCAAAATGACGGTCGATGAACGCGAAAGGTATGGGTGCGCCGGCCGCGAAGAATCAAGAAGTTACCGTCGAAGGTATAATCGCCGGACTCCGCCTCCTTGCGGCGCGATTTTTTGATCTCGTAGCGCACGAACGAACCATCGACCCCAAAGGCGATCACCTGGCGGGGACCGTTGGGATCGTGGTCGGCGTTGACCGGCAGATAATACCAGCAGCCGCGGACGGCTTCCGGCAAGGGCCTCGATGAGGACATGCATCACTCCTGTAATTCGGCGAGTCGAAGAGGAATTGCTGCGGCGAGGCGGCCGCCGACCTGGTAGCTCCAATTGGTGCGAGCCGTGCTGGAGCGAAGGTGGGCTGGCGGATCGATATCCAGGGATTCAGAGAAATTTCGTCGGCTAAAGCGCTGAAGGGCGACGACCTCGCCGTCGAGCACGATCGCCAGATGCCGCGAGTCGTGGCCGGCGGCCGCGGAGCGCACCGTCTGTGCGGCGTCAGACGATAAGATGGCGCGCACATAGGGGATGCCCGCAGGCGTTCGCTTCAGGCTCGAATTTTCGATATCTCGCTCCGTGGCGGCCGGGGCGGCGAGTTCGACGGCCCGCCAGCCGTCGTTGTGGGGAAAAATTTTGATGCTGCTATCGGGCCGGTCGACCATATTTATGGCGCGGCGAAGGGCCTGCGCGGAGTGGGAGAATAAAAAGAGGCGATCTGTGCGAAATGCGCCCGGCTCAGGGCGAAGTTCCACCCCTTCAGGAAGCTCGGCAGCGATCTCAATCCAGTGGCTTCCGTCGACCATCACGGGGCGAATCTCAAGCGATCCGGAGGGGATGACCGTGCTCTTGATGGCCCGGGCGTCGTGGTCGCCGTAGACCGTCACGCGGATGCGAACCTCGTCGACGGCGCGCACGCGGTGGCTGGGGATACCGATGGCGTCGAGACGGTGCTCGATGCGCGAGATGACCTCCTTGGTTCGCTCACGCTGGCGCAATACACGCAGCTCGGAATCCTCGTCACCGGCGTCTGAGGCGCTGTCGACGGTCACCGTAAATTCTACGCGCTTACCTTCGACCTGGGCGCTGGCCTCAGATGCGTCGACGGTAAAAATGGCGGCCATCGCCACCGCCAAAATGGCGGCGAGGATGCCCCTGTGAGACAGGGCAGATGGCATCGGTTCTCCTGTGCTTAGAAATGACTGGTGACAAAGTCGATAAAGTCGATTTTGCTGATAATGTCGACGAGGTTGCCGTCGTCCATGACCATTAAAACCCGCTCATCCTGGAAGATATCGCCAATAAGCCCGATCTGGTCGGTGGGGGCGACCACGGCAAATCGGGTCTCCACGAGATCATCGACCGGATCGTCGTGGGCTCCGTCGCCGAGCAGGTGGTCGAGGACATCGGCTTCATTGACCAGGCCTTTGACGCGGCCGTCGTCGACGACCGGCAACTGGCTGATTCCGTGCTGTTTCATCCGCTCAATGACCTGGGCCACCGTCTCGCCGGGGGCCGTCGTATAGACCTCGCCGCTCGATCCCTTGGCCTGCAAAATATCGTCGATGGTCGCATCGCCCCACCGATCTTCGAGAAAGCCGTTTTCGCGCATCCAGTCGTCGTCGAAGATCTTGGTCAGATACCGGGCCCCGGAGTCGGGCAGGATGACCACGATATTGAGCTTCTCGTCGAGCCCTTCGGCGTATTTGATGGCGCCGGCAACGGCTCCACCGGAGGAGCCGCCGGCGAAGATTCCCTCCTCGCGGACCAAACGACGAGTAAATTGAAAGCATTCCTTATCGGAGACCCGGACTATCTCGTCGACGTAATCAAAATGCATCGTGGTGGGGATGATATCCTCACCGAAGCCCTCCACCAGATAGGAGTGGGCTTCCGTGATCTCGCCGGTCTTAAAATAGTCGTAGTAGATCGATCCGATGGGATCGATACCGACCACCTGAATGTCGGGATTTTGCTCCTTGAGGTATTTGGCGGTCCCAGAGATGGTCCCTCCCGTGCCCATGGTGGAGACGAAGACGTCGATTTCGCCGTCGGTCTGTTCCCACAATTCGGGGCCGGTCTTTAGATAGTGAGCCCGGGGATTTGACGGGTTGTGATATTGGTTGGCCAGATATCCGCCGGGAGATTCCTCGGCGAGTCGCTCGGCAACCGAATAATAGGAGCGGGGATCGTCGGGTTCGACCGCAGTCGGGCAGACCACCACGCGCGCCCCGAAGGCGCGCAGTGCTTTGATCTTTTCGTCGCTCATCTTGTCGGGCATCACGAAGATGCAATTATAGCCCTTGATGGCCGCTGCCATGGCCAGGCCCATCCCCGTATTGCCGCTGGTGGCCTCTACGATCGTCCCCCCGGGCTGAAGCTCGCCGCTTTCCTCGGCATCCTCGACAATCTGCAATGCCGGTCGATCTTTGACGCTGGCACCGGGATTGACGTATTCGAGCTTGAGATAAACGTTGGACTCCACGTTGCGAGCCAGCGAATGGCTGAGCACAAGAGGGGTATTTCCGATGGCCTCGAGGATGTGGTTGGCGGCGTTCATTGAGAGCTCCCGTCGAATGGGTTTTTTCGGCAAAAAGGGTCTGGTCACTGCCACCAGTTGGTAGCACTCCCGGCGGCGACGGGACAAGGGCAACGATACAACACGATCCGGCGGCGAAGTGATTCCCGGCTGTGGGCATTTGACTTATAAAATTGGAGCGGCGATGTCGATCTATGCGATCGGTGATATTCACGGGTGTTTCGAGGAATTTCAAAGGCTGTTGGAGATCGTCGATTTCGACGCTGCCGAGGACCGAATCTGGCATGTCGGCGATCTGGTCAATGGAGGCCCCCAATCGCTGGAGACCGTTCGCTGGTTTAAAGACCACGACCAGGTGGCGACATCAGTGCTCGGCAATCACGATCTCCACCTGATCGCTGTGGCCCTGGGAGTTCACAAAAAGCGCAGCAAGGACACCTTCGACGACATTCTCCTCGCGCCGGATCGAGGGGAGCTCATCGATTGGCTGCGCCCGCGACCGTTGTTGGTCGTCGACAAGGGCCGAGTATTGGTCCACGCCGGATTATTGCCGCAGTGGAGCGTCGCCGAGGCCAGCGAGTTGGCCCGTCAGGTCGAGGAGTTATTGACGTCGTCGAAGCCGGAGCAATTACTGGAGGTAATGTACGGAAATAACCCGAAATGCTGCGATGATGTGCAGACTCTTGAGGGTCGCTGGCGATTGACGATCAACGCCATGACCAGGATGCGAGTACTCGAGGCAAACGGCGATCTCAATTTTAGCTATAAGTCGACCTATGAGGATATCCCGCCGGATAAGATGGCCTGGTTCGACGCCGACCAGCCGGCCTGGGCCGATCATCAGATCATCTGCGGGCATTGGTCGGCCCTCGGGCTTCATCGTACCGAGCGCATTACGGCCCTCGATACGGGATGTCGGTGGGGCGGAAAACTGAGCGCTTATCGCCTGGATGACGAGGCTATCTTTGAGGTCGATGCGGGTTAACCGATCGCAAAATTAGCGCGCAGGATCTGCCGGGTAAACGATGTGCGCAGATAAAACGCTCGCGGCAGGGTCAAAATCGACTGGCCGTCGGGTCCGACACTCCAGGTCCGGCTCTGCGCCGAGGCGCCTTTGGGGCGCAATTGCAATGCCTCGCCGTCGTGGGCCGTTATATGGTCGACGTAACCTCGCCGAATGACATCGAGATGATCACACCAGTCGCGAGCCAGGAGGCTGGCCTGGGCCGGTGTGGGAGTCCATAAAAGGGGAGAGCCGATCATTCGCTCGCCCACTGCGATATCGGCGTCGCTGAAGATTGGAATCCACAGCACCTCGGCGAGCTTGGCGCGCACCCGGCTGGACTCCCATGTCGTCTCGTCGGGACGGGCCAGGGGAGCGGAACAGACGAAAGTGGATTCCCTCGGTCCACCGTGCCGATCGACGGGAATGGTCTTTAATTCGACGCCCAGCTTTGAGAAGTCAGCCCGGGAGGCATTTCCGGCGTCGGCGCCGAGTCTCTCTTCGAGGAGCCGTCCGATCCATCCTTTGTGGCGACGAAGATCGTCGGGCACCGGCTGTCCCTGTTGGTCTGCCAGATGTCCCAGGCGCAGCCCGGCAATACTGCGGGCGCGGTGCATCAATTGCTCGATCGATTTGGGCGGTGGCATAGACATCTGGTCCGTAGATTATCTTCGGTGGCGATCCCTCACAAACGATCTGTGAAATTTTATTGCGGCGCAATCCTATTGGCGTGATACTGGTCGCTGTAACCTGGGCTTTGTATGTAGTTTTTCGACTCATCTGGAACATTCAACCAAGTATCCGTGTACCTCTTATTGACGACGCGCCTCAGTAGCCACGCAGCTTTGTTTTGCAACGGGTGGCTCTGAACGACAGCGCCGCATTGCGCCGACTATTTGCCTCGGACGTGAGAGTAGGGAAAGTGAATGCTCCGGTAATTTGTGACGGAGGGACGAGTGAAGTTAGCAGTACTCGTTGTCGATGATGAAAAATATATGGGAAGGCTCATCGGTCGCTTATTGCGCCAAACGGCGGAGGTGATAGCGGTGACCAGTGCGGTAGAGGCGCTGGAAGCGGTGGAATCTCGCGATTTTGATGTGATCCTATGCGATATCCATATGCCGGCGACGTCGGGTGTGGAGTTTTATCATCAACTAGCGACCACCAAACCGGGAAGTGAGGGCAACGTCGTCTTTTTGACGGGAGGGCTTTTTCCGGAGGATAATCCAGAGTTCTTCGAAGAGATCGATAATCCCCTGATTCTCAAACCCTTTGGGCTTGGGGAATTAAAAGAGGCCGTCAATGCCGTCAGCTCGTCGTGACCGGACAGGCCCTGACCGGCTCTAGTGGTGCTCGACAGAAGTCTTAAACCACTCTTCGCCGGTCCTGAACGACGATCTCTTTGCCGTCTATATTCGACGATGCACAAGCATCGCCTCACTTCGACGACTTCGCAGCCCAAGACTATTTGGTCGCTTCGCTCCCGGCACCTCGTCGCCCAGTCCTCGCCGAATACGGCTCAGGACTTCCGCCGA
>SKQC01000469.1 GCA_007119175.1 Myxococcales bacterium
ATGTACACTTTTTCGGGCAATAACACCTGGCGCGGTCATTTCAACACGCCGTGTCTCTTTTGTATCGATTGGTCCTTTGCCATCCAGGGGTTCCCCGACAGCCGATTACGCGTCCGAGAGCAACTGGGCGTCGACGACAATGCTCCGCTGCTGATCTATGTCGGGTCGCTCGGCGAGCGCTATTTGCCGGAGCAAATCCTGCGCTTTTATGCCGAGGTTCGCCGCCGGCGCCCCGACAGTCACCTGGTGATGCTTACGGGCCATCAAGAACTGGCCCGTGGGGCCGCCGAAAAGGCGGGCATTCCCGCTGACTGTCTAACCATTCGGCGCGTGAAACCAGATGCCGTGCCCCGCTATCTGGCGACTGCCGATCTCGGGATTTCTTTTCGTCGCGCAACCTTTTCGCAGCGCTGTGTTTCACCGATCAAACTCGCCGAATATCTGCTATGTGGTCTCCCTGTCATCGCCACCACCGGCGTCGGTGATATCGATCGCCAACTGAGCTCGTCGGAGGGAATTCTGGTGCCCGACGTCAGTCGGGAAATCCTCGTCGACGCTGCCGAGGATTTCCTGGGGCGAATTCTTCCGAATCGCCAGGCGTTTAGACGGCAATGTCGAGAGACGGGGCTTCGGTATTTCAGCCTTGAGAAGACGGCTCGAGGGTATCGCGACGCCATTGAGGCAATCCAAGGTGAGAGCGAATATTCACTGGTCAACGCCGACCGACTAGATGAACGCTCTGAACTGCGTTCGGTCACCCCCTCGCCGACGTTGCTATAGCGACGCTTTTATTTCTCAATGCTCGCCGCCAACTCTCGATACATCGCCGATACGGTCTGAAGATAGACCTCGGGAGAAAATCGGCGCAGCGCAATTCGGCGGGCTCTCCTTCCAAGCTGGTGTCGTTCTGCATCACTCATCGTCGCGCAGCGGATCATCGCTTCGGTCCAGCCATCGATATCGTCGGCGGCAATCTGAAGTTCCCCGAGGTCTCCCATGACCTCGGTGATCCCATCGGCCTTTGACCCCAGGGGCACGATGCCCGAACTCATCGCCTCGATCAGCGAGATACTGCACCCTTCGCTGAGGGAGGGAAGCAAGAAGGCGTGCGAGGCTTGAAGAAGCTGCAGGATATCGGTTCTAAAACCCAGCAATTCGACGTGATTCTGGAGGTTCAACTCCGCAATTAATGCCGATAGCTCATCTCGCATCGGACCCTCTCCGGCGATACGCAGGCGAACCTCGGCATTGGTGTCGACGACACGCCGAAAGGCGCGCAATAGCATGGCGTGATTTTTGACAGCGACCAGGCGTCCCACGGCCAAAAACTGCGTCGGCGGCGAGGATGGACGTTGAGCGACGGGTTCTTCGAAAAATATGGGATCGGCACAATTATAGATCAGCCGCGTCTTCTCCTCGGCCGCGCCCTCGCGGCGAAGCACTCCGCACGTGGCCTCGGAGACGCCGACAACTCGGTGGCTCAGGCCGTAGATACCGCCGAAGACCAGGCCCCCCAGGCGGCTGCGAGAGGGGATCCCGACCTCCTCGACGACTCGGCAGGGGATACGGGCAAGCGTCCCGGCGAGCGCGCCGTGAAGATTGGCCTCAGTGATGCTGGCGTGGAGAATATCGGGCGACTCCTGGCGCAGATACGAGGTCAGAGCCGCCGTAGCCCTTGGATTTCGAACCGCCGGATCGACGCCGAGTACGTCGACATGGATGCCGGCATCGCGGATCTTTTTTGCCGCCTCGCCGGGTTTCCAGAAGGTGCAGACCCGATAGTCGAATTCCGTCCGGTCGATCATCTCGCTCTGAAGGATGACCCGCGACTCCACACCCCCGAAATCGAGGACGGGCAATAGGCGGGTGATGCGAATTGGTCGGCGAGACTCGCGCTGCGTGAAATTCATGGTTGGCGTTCCCCCTCGAAAAAGCTGAGTCTTACGGTGTATTGAGACAAAAAGCTGCTGCCCCGGAGCGCTGATTGAGCAAGCGTATTCAGACATGCCTCAATAAATCTAAGCCGCAACTTCTTCCTTTCCGCGAAACTCCCGGGTTAATTGCAAAGCGCTGCAAATCCGAAGGCGTTCGTCCTTCGATGGGAAGTGTCGGCGACTGTTACGACACCGCTACGTGTGAGAGTTTCTTCGCTCAGACCCCAAAGAACCGTGAATCCAACTCGAAGGGCCTGGGCTGTCCCACGTCGACTTGATGAAACTCGGGATGTTCGGGGTTGATGAGAATATTGCGCTCCTCCGGAATCACTACCGGCGGCACGGAGAGTACCAACGACGCCCCGTCAGCGAGCCACTGGTCGCCCATTGACCGCAGTGTCGCCGACCCTGCTGGATCGTTCCAACCGTCGGGCAGGTCCTCGATGTTCAGCGGCTCATCGAAGAACTGCTCCGGGATCGTCGCGGGAATCGCAACAAGCTCTGGCGGCACCAATTCTACGCTCAGGATATGCGCCAATAACTCCATTGCCGCCAGCGACAGATTTTCAGACGTATACACCACCGCCTGCCCTGGCGAGTTCCAGCGCCCTCCGGCCCGTAAGGCACCTTCGCCCTCAAACGCCGTCTTCGCATATTTTTGTTTGCAGATTCTCCAGACCTTCATCCGAACACGCCGAATTCGATGCGGGTAAGGATCTCATCGACCAATTTCGCTCCCAGATCGGTGTCGAACATCTCCAGCGGCGCCATCCCGTCCAGAGACGGGTGGGGTTGCTTGAGCCACCGCGCCGCCTTTTGTCGACTCTCGAAGACCTCCACGGCGTGCCCGAAGATGCGGGCGATGCGATAGACCCGATCGGACTCCTGGGGCGCCAGTACCCCGCTATTCTTTCGCCGACTCAAGGTCCGGGCTGAAATCGCCAGGGCATCGGCCAGCTCCTCGAGACTCAGGTCTAGGGCCTGACGGATATTCTCCAATGCCTGGACCGGAAGCCCACTGCGCAGCTTTGCCACCATTGCCGTGGGAGACTCGTGGTCCTCGACCCCCAGAAATTCACTCACCGCCGGTGTCGTCGCCATTATTGTCTCTGTCTCCGCTTTTAACTGTGTGCGCCATCTGTCCTTAATTATAACGCCAGATGGCAAAGAGGCAACCCGTCTGTAAGCGTTCAGTCCCCCGGGGTCCGCGGCCAGCCTGGCCGCATTTCGGGCCGTCAGCCCGACCCTTTCAGGGCGCTTTGGCGCATGGCAACCCGTCTGTAAATGTCATGCTGTGCATCGGGATCGACCGCCGCAGCTTGAAACGAACGTGGGTCATCCTCTGAAATAGAAGTTGAACGTGGTCCGCACGAGGCGGCCATAGACTTTTACTCCAGGAGGATGACCCATGCGCTACTATAAGATTGAGAAGGAAGCGATTGCAACGACGGACAGGATCTGGATGGGCATCGATGCCCACAAGAAGACGCTGCACGTGACAGTACTCGACGACGATGGCCAAGTGGTGATCTCCGAGTCGGTGCCACACGGCCGCGCTCATGTCGCCGGATTGGTAGGCCGGTTTTCAGACGCCGAGATCACGGCCGTCTACGAGGCGGGTCCAACTGGATACAAGTTGTTGGAGTGGCTCGAGGAGCTTGGCTGCGATGCGTATATGTGTCCGCCGACGCACGTGCGTCAAAAGAGCGGTGGCAAGCGCATCAAAACAGACCAGCGCGACAGCTTCGATCTGGCCGAGCAGGCCCGCGCCGGCATGCTCCCGTC
>SKQC01000279.1 GCA_007119175.1 Myxococcales bacterium
CTCAAACCAGAGCCAGCCTCAGAACCGAGCGAATCCGAGGATGACGACTTCGATTTCGACCTCAAACCAGAGCCAGCCTCAGAACCGAGCGAATCCGAGGATGACGACTTCGATTTCGACCTCAAACCAGAGCCAGCCTCAGAACCGAGCGAATCCGAGGATGACGACTTTGACTTCGACCTCGCTCCTGAACCGTCGTCGCCATCGGTGGAGTCTGAACACGAATCCCTTGACGCCGACAATAGCAGCTCCATCGACGAGAGCATGGGCTATGCCTCTCCGCCAGAAGATAATTCCTTTTTCCCCCCGCCGATTCAAAAAGACAACGACCAGGAGGAAGAAGGCGAACAAGAACACACGCCGACTCCATCGCCTTTCCCGGAGAGTCCGTCCATAGCCGCCGGATCACTCTCTGAGCCTACCTCGGAGCCGGCGGGTGTCAGAACATCTCAGCGTCCCGAGCAACCTACCCCGGTGGGTCACAACCCCCACGTGGAAGCTCTGCAACAATCCCAGAAGACACCGGCCCGTGGAACGACTCCCTTGCCGGATTCATCGTCGGCATCCACTACAAATGACGATCCCCTCTTTGAGGAAGAACTCCTCGCGCTGGGAGAGGAATTATCCTCCGGAATGGCTTCCTCTTCCAACCAGGCCGACAATGTCGCCCCCGATGAGGAAGCTACACCATCGGAAGACAACGCGCCTAGCTACCGCGGCGAGCCGCTACTTCGCGAACTCGGCGACGAACCGACACCGGATCGACAATTCAGCGACGATGAGTCCGCCGACCCCTTTGATGCCTCCGAGCACAGTTCCGAGGAGACGAACCCCTTCGCAGAGGACGTCCCAACAGGCGTCGGTCAAAACCCGGTTGGCATGGTGGACCGATCATCGTTTGTCCTTGAAGAAGTCGAGGCCTCCGACGCCGCCGTCGACAGCCCGGAAGAGGCCATCTCCGCAGCGCTCGACCAGGCCCGCGCCCTGTATGAGAACGCCGATTTTGACGCCGCGTCAGAACTAATCGAGGATGTCCTCGAGGTCGACGAACAATCCGAACGCGCCCTGGAACTCAAGTCGCTCGTCGAGGGTGAAATTGAGCGAGAAATCATCAATAAACTCGGATCTGTGACGATCACCCCTATATTGTCTATTTCAATGGCCGAAATTCCCAAGCTCGATATTGATCATCGCGCCGGATTTCTTCTCAGCCAGATCGACGGAATGCTCACCCTCGAAGATATCCTCGATATGAGTGCCATGCCCCGGCTCGAAACGTTGAGCCTGGTCGCCGACCTCTTCGACCAGGATATTATCGGCTTTGATTGAAGAGTTGGTCTGATGACCGAGTAGATTCTGGTGTCAGATCAGGTCAACAAGAATACCTGGGAGGGATCGTTGCCCATATTTTCGATCTCAATGGAGCGGGCAATTTCGATATTTTGATACTGGCCGTCGGAGAGATCGATAATGGTGGCATTTTGATCGTCCATCAATCGCACCGCCGGCCGCCGCGGATCCGCTGAAGGATCAGGAGTGCGAATCACCACCGCCCGTTCTCCCGATGTCAGTTCCACCGCCGTCCCCACCGGATACATTCCCAGCGTGGACACCAGAAGATCGACCAGATGGGGGTCAAAGACCGTCCCTGCACGACTCTGCACATATTGAATCGCCAGGTCCGGAGTCCGTGCCTTATAACCCTGCAGTCCCTGAATCAACAGATCGTAGCTGCGACACAGATCCATGATTCGGCTCACTAAGTGCAGGTGGCGCTCTCGGCGATAAAACGGCCTGCCCACCGGTTCCTCATAGGCGCATCCTCGCTCGTAGGTGAGTAGGATTCGCAGCGTCGAGACCACGTCGCCTTCGACGTGGCTGAGCATCTGCGCGACATCGCGAATATTCGCTGAAAATTGACGGTGTGTATCGAGCCCGGCGTCGCGATCTCGATGTCCGACGGAGACCCCGACGAGACGATCGATATCCTGGTAAATCGCCGCCATCCCCACGTAGGCCACCGTTTGCTGTTCCAGGCCGAGTCGATCGGCAAGCAGCATGGCGTAAATCGCCGTATTCATCGAATGGGAACTGATGTCGGGCGCCACCAGTCGCATCGGCAACAATCCCAGAATCGTAAAATCTTCGTCGACCAGCAGCTCCGAGATCGTCTGTAGCAATCGCCGAACAACTCCCAGGGGAACATCTGGATCGTCTTTTTTTCGGACCTCTTCGTGCATGCTGCGGACCTTGACCAGTCCGCGAATATACACGTGAGCTACGTACAGGGCCTTATTGACCTTGGCCACGGCCTCCATGATCGTCTGGTCCGGCGACCCGTGCTCGATGGTGATATTGGCAATCTCGACATGCTTCATCCCCTCCGCTTCGGTGCGTCGGCTGGCCGCCTCATTGAGTTCCTTTAGAAATTCGACGAGCTGTTCCGTCGTCATTTCCGATGCAAAGGAAATCCCGCGAATATTGGCTGCCGAAAATAGCGTCTGCAACTCGCTTAGCCGTTCTCGCTCCCGTCGCCGCAGGCGCAGCGTCTCTCCGTTGACACTGCACAACTCGCCGCGAATGATGACTGATATCGCATTCCGATTGAGCTTTTGAATGCTCTTTTTGAATTCCGGCATAAACTCGGCGATCGCTTCCCGCGTCTGATTATGATCCACGTTGTAGATGGAGGCGACTTTCAAAATCCGATACAGGTTATCGACGAAATATCGCCCGAATTCCTGCATATTGATGTCGCTTTGCTGTCCCCTCCCTTGCGGGGCGCTAGACTGCGTCGCCGGTTGTTCTGTCGACTGCTCGCTCATGAGGCACTTCCTGACCAGGGGTTTAGCTCTTATCGCTCCAGTAACTCCACCACTTCTTTACACGTCGACCGAATTCGTCCGGCCACCAACCAGTCCCCGGCCACATTGCGCAAAAGCTCCATAATGGCAGGATTCGGTGCCTTGATGAGCGCACGGACGATGACCACGGCTAATTCGATCTGGTTTTCACTGACCACACCGCGCCGTTTCACCAGCTCCTCAAGGCGCTTGACGGCCTTTTGACGCCCCTTGTTGACGAAGACACTGACCCACTCGGCGACCTCCTCTTCCGATCGCTTGGCGAGTTTCGGTGTAAAATGCGGCTCCAGGACTCGGTACACGTGTTGCGGGGCAGCCTCGCCGAGGTGATTTGCCGCGGCAATCCGGACCTTGGATTCCGAGTCTTCAATCAGGGGGACCAGATAATCTCGCACCTCCGTCGGATCCTCCCAGCTACCGCGCAATGCTCGCAGAGCGCGCACTTTAATCTCCCCGTCGTCCCTGCGCTTTAACAATCCCAGCAGAATCGGACGGGACTTCGGCATCGTCGCCACGAGAATGTCGATCAGCGGTCCCGCCTTCTCACCTGAGACTGCCGGTAATGCCTCTTCGATAAAACCAATATCGCGTCGGGCCTGTTTTTGGATATAGCGCACAATGTCATTGCGCGCTTCGTCATCGAGATCCCACTCCAATAACTCCGCGAGCCCTCTCGTCGCTTCCTCCAGCCCCAGAGCATCAAACATCTGCAAGATCGCTCGCCGACCGCTTTTCTCTGAGCTCGCCACCCCCTTGACCAGAATCTGAATTCGGCGCTCCGTAAAGCAGTCTCGCACAATATCTTTGAGTTCGCCGGCCACTTCGGCTTGAAATTTATCGCGCCACTGGTGAATGAGCTTCAAAAACGACAGGGCCTCCCAGGGCTCGTTCGTCTCGATTAACTCGCCCATCACATGGCCAATCTGGTCGACCGCCCCTTTGCGCAATTTCCGACGCGGTTTGGCGCCGAGCACCGCCGACAGCACTTCACCCTGACGGTGTTCCAGCTCATTGTGCTCCAAAAACCCCTTTTTCAGCTCTTTGAGGTGCTCCTGAGCCTCCTCACTGAGCTGGAGAAAATGTCGCGAGCCAACCTCCAATTTCATATGCCGGTTGGCGCGGTTTTCGAGACGGATCTCAAAATCGGCCTCGAAATCCGCTTCATCGGCATCTTGTACGCGCTCGTCATCTTCATCAAACGCGTCCTCAAACAACTCCTCGACGGCCTCCTGCTCCTCTGGCGTGTCCTCGCCGAGATTGCTCTCCAGGCCGGCGAGTTGAGCCAGCGACTCGTCGATGGCCTCCCAGTGGATATGGCGAAATCCGGCGTCGAAGAGCATCGATACGGCGTCTTTATCGAGGTTTTGCGGATCGACCAGGGCGTTTAATACGTGGACAAAGCGCTGCAATTCATCGCTGGTGACGCCGGCGAGGATATGAAGTAGATAGATCCCGTCTCGGTTGAGGGCAAAGCAATAGTCTTTGGGTTCCTCTGTCTCCCAGACTACTTCTTTTGCCTCGTACAGATCCATCCAGTGTGGAAATGTCTGCACAGTGAGCCGATCGGTGACGCTGAAATAAGCCTCAAAAGCGGCGTCCAATTCGGCGACCCCTTCCTCGACCATTGGGTGACCCGGTGGGTAGCCGGTCATCAATTGCGTCACCCGCTCGATCTGGGCAAAACACTTCTTTGCCAGCGAGACCTTCTCCCGGACGTCTGCCGACAATCCATTATCCGATGATTCTTCTTGCTTGTCTTGAGTCTCAGGACTTCCATCCATCGAAGTCTCCTGTGCTACTATTGCCGTCGAGATCCATACGGCGGTCCAGCTAACGGGTTTGACAACACGTTGGCCACCCCGCTACTGGGAGCGTGAAACGCCAACCACCACTCCCAGTGGCACAACGCGATGAACCTACCATATCATTTCGTCCCGGCGAATCCGCGATGAACACCAAATCCTCCCCATTTTGGCGACGTGTCTTCTACGGCGTCGTGCTGGGAATGATCCTCTATGCCGGATTCGCCCTCTTCGGCGAAACGGAGGAGCTATTCGACCACCTGGGACGAGTTCCCTGGTATGTTATCGCCGGGGCCTGCGGGCTGTCATCGATTAATTATCTGCTGCGATTCATCAAATGGCACGCTTATCTTCGCCTGCTCGAGATATCGGTGCGGCCCGCCCATAGTCTGTTGATATTTCTGGCGGGACTGATCATGGCGATCTCTCCGGGCAAGGTCGGTGAAGTGGTCAAGAGCGTCCTTTTGAAACGCTCCCGCGATATCTCAATTGCCCGAACTGCGCCAATTGTCGTCGCCGAACGACTCACCGATCTCCTGGGCTTATTTATCCTGGCTGCCGTTGGCATCGTCGTCTTTCAATACGGGATCATCGCCTTTTCTATAGCCCTGGTTGCTGTCCTCGGCATGGTTGCCCTGCTTCAATTTCCGTCATTGATCAACGGACTGCTCGATCGCCTCGACAAGATTCCGGTCGTCCGCCGATATCGGGAGCAACTGGATCGGGCCTATCGATCCACTCGAACTCTCATCGCCTGGCGCCCCCTGACAGCGACGACCATCTTGAGTGCCGCCGCCTGGTCGATGGAGGTCCTGGCCTTTGCCTGGATTTTGAGCCACCTCGGCGTTTCAGCACCACTGTTATTTGAAAGCTTTTTCGTCTATTCGACTGCCACCCTGATTGGGGCTCTTAGCTTTTTACCCGGTGGCCTGGGGGCAACCGAGGGAAGTATGGCCGGTCTCTTGCTGTGGCTGGAGCTCTTCGAGGAGCTCACGCCCGCCATCGCGGCCACCTATCTGATCCGCTTTACGACGCTGTGGTTCGGGGTTATTGTCGGTTTTCTGTCATTTCTGCTATACGAGGTGAATCAGCGTAGGCAGAATGATTGACCTTTGATGACGGTGGAGCGTTTCCGATGACTTCCGCACTTAAGGCGTGCCACATCTGTGACACCCAGTTTCTGGTAAAATTTCGTTACCAGCTCGACAATGATGGCGACGAAATAAGGTATTATTGCAGCCAGCAATGCCGCCAGCAGGCCTCCGAGCAGCAGGGCACCGTCGAATGCGACGCCTGTCAGGCGCGTTTTACTCCCACCTATGCCTATCAAAAAGTCGAACAGGGAGATTCAGTGCGGCATTTTTGCTCAATGGAATGCCGCCGCCCCGCCGTCCAGCAGTTCAGGCAGCGCCGGGTCCACAATGAACGAGGCGCGATGCGCATCGCCGTGCTCAATCAAAAGGGAGGCACCGGAAAAACCACGACCACTGTCACCCTGGGCGCCGGCCTCGCTGACAGGGGCCATCGGGTCCTTATCATCGACGTCGACAGCCAGGGGCATGTGGGAATTAGCCTTGGTGCCAGTGGGGATAAGTCGCTGTATCACTTGATGATTGAAAACGAACCGCTCGAGGACTGCATCGTCTCTGCGCGGCCGAATCTCGACATCCTCCCCGGCAACGATTCACTGGCCTCGGCAGAGATCTTTCTCGCCCGTCAGGCCAAAGATCGGGATAAAGGTCTGCGACGCGCCCTCGAGGGCAATAAGGACTATGATTTTATCCTCCTCGATTGCGGGCCCAGCTTGTCCTTGCTCAATATGAACGCCCTGACTTTTGCAGACCACCTCATCGTGCCCGTCTCCTGTGATTTTCTCAGTCTCATCGGCGTAAAACAGGTCTTAAAGACCCTTAAGAACATCAACAAGGTGCTTTTGCATCCGATTCAGATCCTGGGCATCTTGCCCACCTTCTATGACATGCGCAACAATATCAGCGACGAGTCTATCAAGACTCTAAAAGGATATTTTCACGGCAAAGTCCTGCCGCCAATCCGCGTCAATACGCGGCTTAAGGAGGCGCCGCGTCATGAACAGAGCATCTTTGAGTACGCTCCCTCGAGTCGGGGAGCCTCCGATTATAAACGCCTCGTCGACTGGGTCGTCGAGGCCTACGAACAGCGTGCTCAGGCCTCGGCTTGATCTGTTTCACCACCGACCTGGCTCTGCTACTGATGGTTGGTTTCGACAGTCTTGCCCCAACACGAATTGCACCATACAATCGGACAACCTCGTCCAAAACAATAAGGTGTGGCTATGTTTAAACTCAAATTCGCTGCCGGCTTTCTCGCACTGATCGTGGTGCAGGCTGCGTTCCTGGTCTACGTCTTTCAGAGCGATCTGATTCCGCTGACGTTACAGGATACGGATATCACCCTTCAGCGCTCGGCGTCATTGGTGGAGAAATCGCATCGAATCGATGAGTTTTCACTGCAAGAAAAGGCACGCCATGTGGCCAACCGGCGTGGGCTGCGAGAGGCGATGGTCGCCGACTACGAGGGCGACTGGGAGTCGGAACGACACCGCGCGGTTCACCGCGCGCTGGATACCGAGCATATCCGCTTTACCGAGTTCTGGGCTGACGACGCAGAGGGCACGCGAAATCTCGACCTGGAGCTGACCCACCGGCGCCCGTTGGACCTCGACATGTTCATGGCCCTCGATGACGCCGGCGACCTGGCCGCTACCCTCGGAAGCGGGCGCGCCCACATGATGGGTGATAATATCGGCAGCCAATTTCCCATTGTTCTGGCGGCCATGGAGCGCGACGAGACAATGATCGATATGTGGAATTGGTCCTGGCGCGCCGGCGCCGACCGCGATCTCTATATCGTGGCCATCTCACCGATGCGCGATACCGAGACGGGAGAGCCGGTCGGTGTTGTTGTCCTCGGCAATCGCGTCACCGACAGCGTCGCCGAGCGAAGCCGAGCCCTTATTACCGACGGATTTGGCGAAGAAGACCTGGCCGATCTGACCTCACGTCAACAGGTATTGGCTCCAAATATCGCATTTTTCCGCGGCGACACCATCTACAGCTCCACCATGCGTTCTCGCGAAGTCTCGCAGTTGGGCGACGAACTCTTTGAACGCCACGCCGTGCTCGAGCAGGACCAACCGGAGAAGATTCTAGACGTCGACATCGATGCTGCCAGCTATCGAAGCATCGTCCGCTTTTTCCCGGGCCAATTTGAGACCGACAATCCGGCGGGCCTCATCCTGCTGACCAATCGCGATTCCGCCGTCGCCCCCGTCACTAGCGCACGCTCTCAAGTACTTTTGGTCACCGCTGCTGTCGTGGTCTTCGGGCTGGGATTGATATTCTTTTTCTTCCATGTCTTCTTAAAGCCCCTGGCGAAACTCGAAGAAGGCGTCCAGGAGATCTTGTCGGGCGACAAGGACTATATCTTCGAGCCCGATGAGAACCACGACGTGGCCGACAACCTGGCGCGTCACCTCAACCTGTTGAGCGCTTATCTGCAGGGCAAACCAATGCCCGACGATGAGCACTCGCTGGGAGGCTGGGACAGCTTTGACACAGATGCCGACGGCGGTTCCTCGAAACCCTCAAAGGTCGCCGGAGTTCCCATGAATCTGGGCGGTAAATCGAAGAGCTCGTCCTCCGACGACGACAAAGAAGAAGAGACCACCGAGGAAACCACTTGAAGACGCCCGCCGTAGCCACCGGGCTCGACGTCCTCCTCGACGATCGAGCCCGCCTCTCCGATCTGGGGGGCCGGCGGGTGGGGCTGCTCGTCAATCCCACCAGTGTCACCGCCGATCTCGAACACGCCATCGAGGCCCTTCGCGAGGCCGGTCTCGACATCGTTCGCCTCTTCGGACCCGAGCACGGCGTTCGCGCCGATGCTCAGGATATGGAGGCTGTCGACGAGACCACCGATCCCCTCTCCGGCCTTCCCTGTGTGAGCCTTTATGGCGACTCCCTGGACAGCCTAAAGCCCGACCGTCGACACCTTAGCGATCTGGATACGGTCATCTGCGACATCCAGGATGTGGGCGCCCGCTACTACACCTATGTATACACCATCGGCCTTATGATGGAGGCCTGCGGCAATGCCGATGTCTCGGTCATCGTCTTAGACCGCCCAAACCCGATCAATGGCGTCGATGTGGAGGGCAATGTCGTTCGGCCGCCAATGCGCTCCTTTGTGGGCATGCAACCAATTGCCACACGCCACGGCATGACCGCCGGCGAATTGGCCCGTTTTTTTCATCGATTCGGCGGCTGGGAATGCGAATTGGAAGTAATTTCCATGAAGGGATGGCGCCGGTCGATGTGGTTTGACGACACCGGCCTTCCCTGGGTGATGCCGAGCCCTAATATGCCGACTCTGGACACGGCCACCGTCTATCCCGGCCAGTGCTTGTTGGAGGGCACCAATCTCAGCGAGGGGCGTGGAACGACGCGCCCCTTCGAACTCTTCGGCGCTCCCTATCTCGACGCCGCCGGCGTGGCCTCCAGACTGGAGAAAATGTCTCTTCCCGGCGTCACCCTTCGCCCCACTGCGTTTCGCCCCACCTTTCAAAAGCACAGCGGTGAGATATGCCGTGGATTTCAACTTCATGTCACGGACCGAAAGCGCTTTAGCAGCCTCGCCACATCCTACGCGTTGCTCTCGGCAATCATTGCCCATCATCCCGACGCTTTTCAGTGGCGAACTAAAGCCTACGAATTTGTCGCTGATCGACTGGCCATCGATCTTTTGACTGGCGACGAAGAAGTCCGTATCGCCCTCGAACGAGGCGATCATCCCGCCGAACTCGTCGCGTCTCTGGCCGACGATCGCGTCGAATTTGAAGACCGCCGAAACGAGTGCCTGTTGTATCATGACTGAGTCGTCACCTCCCCAGATCGCGCTTTTCGGGGGTAGCTTCAATCCACCCCACCTCTGCCATACTCTGGCTACATTGTGGGTACTTCAGACCCAGCCTGTCGACGAGGTGTGGTGGATTCCCACCTTTCAACATGCCTTCGACAAAGAGCTGATTCCCTTCGCAGATCGAGTCCGTATGTGTGAAAAAGCGGTCGCCGACCTGAGACGAGTGCGAATCCACGATATCGAGCGCTCGCTGGGCGGTGAAAGCAGAACCATCGACACCGTTAAAGCTCTCGAAAAACAGCATGGCAATGCTCAGTTCTGGCTGGTTATCGGTGCCGATATTCTGGACGAGGTCGACCGATGGAAAGACTGGGAAGGCCTGATAAAACGGACTCGTCTCATCATCATCGGGCGGCGCGGCTACGACACCGAACCCCACGTCACCTGTGGCAATGATGCCCAGCCGGTCTCGGATAGTTCTGACCTCGAACTGCCGGATATCAGCTCCACTCTGATCCGCGACTCTTTGAGCCGACAGGACTACGACGCGGTCCGGGCCTGGATCCCCGGTGAGGTCCTCGCCTATATCTCCGAGCATGGGCTTTATCAACGCGACGGGGACGGATGAGTATGGCGCCTTTCAACTCCGCCGAGCTGCCCTGGGTCATCGTCGGCTACGGCCGAGTCGGGCAGGCTCTGGCGCTGCTCGCCGACGATCTCGATGCCACGATAAGAGCCACCTGGAACCGCTCGAAAGCTGCCTCGCAGCAGGCGGTCGTCCCCTCGCCGGCGACCTGCTATGGCCCGCTGCCCGACGCCCTGAAGTCCCGCCTCGAAGATCCGTGCCTTATCTGGCTGACGGTGGTCGACGACGCCATTGCCGAGGTATTCGACGAGCTGGTCGACTCCATCGGTACCGGCTGCCTGGTCGTCCATACATCGGGAAGCCTCGCCAGCACCGAACTCGACGCCCCGCCGCATATCAGCACCGCCTCGCTACATCCCCTTCAGGCCATCTCCGATCCGAGGGCTGCCGTTGAGCGCTTCTCTGATTCATTCTGGAGCGTGGAGGGAGAGTCCTCTGCCGTGGAGTATCTCGAAGAGATGCTTCGACCGGCCCACATCTCGCCGATCCGCATCGACTCCGAAAAAAAGGTCCTTTACCACGCCGCAGCAGCCAGTGCCGCCAATCTACTGGTCAGCCTCCTCGACGCGGCGATAGCCATTGCCGAGGGCGCCGATATCGAGGCCGATACCGCTCGCGAGATGCTTACTGAACTGGCCGAATCGAGCCTCGAAAACCTGGCATCCAACCGGCCGGCAAAGGCCCTGACCGGCCCGGCTGCCCGAGGTGATCTGGAGGTCATCGAGCGCCACCGACAAGCCCTGGCGAGCTGTGATGATGGCTCCCTCCTTGAGATTTACGATATTCTGACCCGCCGGGCCCTGGACGGCCTGGCGGATTGATTGACAGCTAGAACAGCTAGAATTTAATCGTCGCTGCACACCGCGATTTCACCGTCTTCGACGACCACCGAGATCACGCCTCCTTCATCGACACGACCGGCCAAAATCTCCCGCGCCACCGCCCCTTCCACCAGCCGCTGGATGGTCTGACGCATTGGCCGAGCCCCCAGTTTTCGATCGTAGCCCCCATTTTCGATCAAAAACTCGATGACCTCCGGCTCGTAGACCATCTCGATCGCACTTTCTTGCTGCAAACGCTGCTGGCTTTCACCGAGCTGCAATGCCGCGATCTGGGCGACCTCGTCGCGGGACAGCGGCAAAAATACCAGGCGCTCATCGATGCGATTCCACAGCTCGGGGCGAAAATGGCTTCGGGCCGCCGCCAGAGCATCGTCGCGTAGAGCTGCGTCATCGCCGTCGGGCCGGGACACGTCGTCTCCGCCGGCAAATCCGATTCGCGTCGCCGACGCTCGCGGCGCCTCATCGAAAACGTTTGCCCCCAGGTTGCTGGTCATCACGATAAGCGCATTGGAAAAATCGACTTTTCGGCCACGACCGTCGGTCAACTGCCCCTCATCGAAGAGCTGAAGAAGCAGGTTGAGCACATCTTGATGGGCTTTTTCGACTTCGTCGAGCAACACTACCTGATAGGGACGCTTACGGACGGCCTCCGTCAATTGCCCGCCCTGGTCGTGGCCCACATAGCCGGGCGGCGAGCCGATGAGGCGACTGACGGAATGAGCCTCCATAAATTCCGACATATCGATTCGGGTCAGGGCATCGCGGTCGTGAAATAGAAAGTCCGCCAACACCTTGACCATCTCTGTTTTGCCGACTCCGGTAGGCCCTAAAAACAAGAGACTTCCGATCGGTCTATGGCTACGAAACCCGGCGTAATTTCGCCGCAACAGCTCGGCGATTTTGACCACCACATCGTCGTGCCCCACCACACCATCGGCGAGAAACGACTCCATATGCAAAAATCTCGCCCCATCCGTTCCGGTCAGCCGGTCCACCGGGATGGACGCCATCTCGGCGACCACCTCGGCAATGGCCTCGCGATCGACGCTCTTTTTGCCCTGCCGGGCGGCCCGGCTTCCGGCCAGATCGAGCACGCCGATCGCTTTGTCCGGAAGTTGGCGCTCGTGAATATAACGAACTGCCAGCGAGACTGACGCAGCCAGCGCTCCCAGTGTGTACGCCACCCCATGATGGCGCTCGTAATGGGTCCGCACGCCCTCGATAATACGCAGCGCCGTTTCCTCGTCGGGCTCATCGACACGGACCCGCTGGAATCGACGCTCAAAAGCCGGATCCGATTCGATAAATTTGCGAAACTCGTCGTGGGTCGTAGCACCGATACAGGGAAATCGTCCACGGGCCAGCGCCGTCTTTAGTTCTCCCGGCGCGTCGCCGCCGTCACCGCTGGCACCAACGCTCATCCACATATGGATCTCGTCGAGGAAGACCACCACGTCACCTTCGGCAGCGGCGACCTCGTCTTTAATTCCCAGTAGGCGCTCCGAAAACGCCCCGCGCAGATGGGTGCCGCTTAAAATCCGCCCCATTTCTAATTCGATAATCGTGCGTCGGGTCGCCGACTGTCCCTCGCGCGCCATCTCCACGAGTTTGCCTGCCAGCCCCTCGACAATCGCCGTCTTTCCAACACCGGCGTCACCGACCAGAAGTGGATTATTGGTCCGCCGTTTTCCGAGAATATCGATCAACTGCGAGATCTCGTCACTGCGACCAATCACGGGATCGATGCGTCCCATGGCTGCGTCGACGGTCAAATTTTGACCAAATTCACTGAGAAAGGGATAGGCGTCTTCGTCGAGGGCGTATTCGTCGGCAAGTTCGGTATCGACAACCTTTCCATGAGATTCCTCGGCACCTAACCCTGTGGCGGCGGGCGGCTCGTCGATCTCCGGCAGTGGAGCCTCCCCCTGCCCCGAGAAAAGTCGTTCTGCCAGATCTTCGGCTGTCTTCTGGGCGTCTTCGGCTACCTCTTGATGTCGCCGGCGCTCTCTTTCTTGGCGTTCTGCCTCGGTCTCCTCCTCGGCCGGCGGCTTGCGCATTTGCCGGCTTCGGCGCGGCTTACCACCGCGGTTTATGCCGGGATGATTGTCCAGCGCCAGTCCACCAC
>SKQC01000378.1 GCA_007119175.1 Myxococcales bacterium
CGCACATCGGCGGGCACCCGGTCGCCGGCCTCAAGCCAGACGATATCGCCGACGACCAACTCCTCGGCATTGATGCGATGGCGCCGACCGTCTCGAATGACCGTCGACTCTAAAGAGAGCATTTTGCGAATTAGCTCCAGCGCCTCCTCGGCTTTGCCCTCCTGGACGAATCCGATGGCGGCGTTGACTAAGACCACCGCCAGGATGACCCCTGTATCCACCCATTCCTGTAGATATGCCGTAAGCGCCGCGGCGAAGAGCAAAATATAGATCAGGACGTCGTGAAATTGCCGCAGCAGGCGCCGAAGAGGGCTCTCCTTTTTGGCCTCCTCCAGGCTATTCGGGCCGTCTTTTAAAAGGCGCCGGGCGGCCTCCTCTTCGCTGAGACCGTCGCGTGATGTCTCGAGATCCGCCAGCACCTCTTCGGCGCTCAAATGATGCCACTTCTTCACTGCAATGACTCCCTGATACTCAAAAATGCGTCACCACTATAAACAGCAAGCCCGGCGAGTCGAGGTCATTGAGCAAGGGAGCCGTTGCGCGGCCTCTGACGGTTGGTTCGATCCCTTTAGTCGTCGATTGCAGCGTGGCGCAGGTCGATGATGTATTCGGCCAACTCCACTCGATCCTGGTTGGTGAACTGGGGAAATTCCCGCATTGCCGAGTCGTGAATTCCGTCCTCGAGGGTCTGGAGAATCCCGTCGACGGTCGGGCCGTTGGTCCATTCGTTGGCGGGAGTATCGAAGCCAAAGCCCTCCTGTTGGGCCCCGTCGCCGTCGCCCTTATCGCCGTGACAACTCACGCAGGCAACCGCGTAGACCTCGGAGATATCGTATTCAAGCTCATAGGGCGGCGGCTGTTTATCAGGCGGCAACTCCGAGGGGGCTTTATCGGCGTCGCTCCTCGATTGCTGGTCGCCTTCTGAGTGATCAGCATCGCCATTCGCTGTTGCAATATCGCCGTCGTCATCCGGTTCATCGGTTTCGTCCAGCGAATCGACGGGCTGCACCGCCTCCTCCGGTGGCGCCTCGCTGGAGCCATCGGCGGAAGATGTGGACGAACAGGCGATGGCCACGGCCATCGATACGATTACAATCACCCACGCTTTGCCCATCGACTTACCTCGGTGATGGTTGATGGTAAAATTATTGTCTGACTTATGGCCGGCGCAACACAGATGGTGCAGTGCTCCGACGACGTCCTCGACTCTGTACCATAGAATCGAGGATCACCAGAACTGAAGGTGATTTGGGCGGACCGATCACCACCGGCTCATGACCCCGGCACTTCTACCCACACCCAGCCTCGCAGATCGCCGACGTCGTAGCCGGTGGCCTCATCGTCGGGATAGCGCTCTTCGAGCACCTCCGGCACTCCTTCGGCAAGCTCGTCGGTATCGCCGTGGCAGTTGACGCACCCCTCGGCAAGCGCGATGGGCTTGACGGCCCGCAGCTCGTCGTTTGCTTCGTAGTGGGGCTGACCGTCGGCCTCCTCGATCATCGACCAGACCCAGTCGTGACCTGTGTTGTCCGGGTTTCGAAGCCGATCGGAGACGCGGCCGATGGCGACATCGAATTCCTCGCCGACCTCTTCGGTCAGCGGCCCCGCCTCGTCGCGGCAGACGTCGACGGCCGCATCGAAGCCCTCCTCGGTGGCCACCTCCATGACCCGCCCCATCAAGCGCTGGCGAAGCGCCTGATCCGCCTCGTCGGCTCGCTCGCGACGGGGACCGTCGTTTAGAGCCTCGGCATCGTCTTCGTCTGCTTCGGCGTCGTCGTCATCGTCTTTCTCGAGTCCTTCGACGGCCTCGTAATGGGCCACTCTTTCGAGCGGTTCTTCATCATCGGCGTCGCGGTCGCAGCCGGAGACACCCATGGCCACGACCAATGAGGTGACAATCCAGAGGGTTGTTCGGTTCATATTGCAGTCTCCCAGTAAGCGTTAAGCGGAGTAACGGTGGCATGCGTGTGACACAGGGTTGAAAATAGGGGAAGGAGTGCCATATCGGAAGGCTTCAACGGCTTCCGTGATGTAGGTGAGCAGTCCCTACTACGACCACCAAGTCTTTTGCTGCCCCATTTCCGTGTTGAAGTTTTTAAGTGCTGACATCACCATCTTTACGCACCATGGAGACCCACCATGAGCCGATCTGATTATCCCTCTGCTCATCCCTTTCTTCCCCAGGAAAAAAGCCTGGACAACCTCGCCGAGGCCGCCGCGGGCTGCCAGGGATGCCCGCTGTATCAGGACGCCACCCAGGTGGTGTTTGGAGAGGGCCATGGCGAGGCCGATATTATGCTCGTCGGCGAGCAGCCGGGAGTGCGCGAAGATCGCACCGGCGAGCCCTTTGTGGGACCGGCCGGAAAAGTGCTCGACCAGGCCATCGGGGAGGCCGGACTCCACCGCGGCGACCTCTATATCACCAACGCCGTCAAGCATTTTAAAGCGGAAACCACGGAAGACCGCGTCAACGAAATTAAGCCCAACGTATCCGAAATCACGGCGTGCCGTCCCTGGTTGGAGCAGGAGATGGAGCAGGTCCAGCCCGAGATTATCGTCGCTTTAGGGGCAGTGGCCGCCCGCAGCCTCATCGGCCAGGCCATCGCCATCGGCGAGACCCTCGACGAGTGGATGCAAACCGCCGAGGGCCGCGACCTATTGGTAACTTACCATCCCTCGGCGACGCTGCGATCTATCGCCGAGGCCGATCAGGACCGCATCTTCGATGCCATCACCGCTGCTCTGGTCCGGGCCCGCGAGACCGTGACTCCCACACGACCGGGAGCCCGGCCGCAAGCATAGCGAATAGAGCCGATATCAGGGCTCTCTCATCTCCCTTTAGCGACGACAGCTTCGACGTGGTCTGTATGAGCTTTACCTTCGAATTATTCAGCGTCGACGAGATGCAACAGGTGCTCGGCGAGTGCCGTCGCGTATTGCGGCCCACAGGACGGCTGGGCGTGACCTCCATGTCCAGTCACGAGAGGACCGCCATGGCGCGCATCTACGAGGGGCTGCGGAAATATTTTCCCACCCTCCTAGACTGCCGTCCCATCCCCGTGGAGACGGTCCTGGAGGTCCATCACTTCGATGTGCGCCAGGTGGAGCGGTCGACGATGGCAATGCTCCCCGTGGCCATCGCCATTGCTGAGCCTCGGTGACGAGGGCTGTCAGGCTCGTTGGGCGACGTAGTTGGTCAGCCCGTTGAGAGACTCCACTTGGTCGTAGTCGGTTTCGGGGATGTCGACGTCGGTTTCTTCGGCGATTTTCTCGAGGATCGTCAGGGCGTCCATGGAGTCCAAACCGTAGTGGTCCTGGAGGTGTTCGTCGCCCGAGGCGTCGCTCAGGTCGACCTCGGGGGCCACGTCGGCGATGATGTCGACGATGAGGGCGCGCACCTGTTGTGGGTTCATAATTTTTCCGGCCGCTGCAGTAGATCGCTGATCAGGGACAAAAAGCGGGCACCGGCGATGCCGTCGCTTACGCGGTGGTCCGCCGATAAGGTCATAGTCATCGCCGGGCGAGTACTGACGAGTTCGTCATCGGCCCAGAATCGATCGGTGACCTTGCCGAAACCGACGATGGCCACCTGCGGTGGGTAAATGACCCCGTAGACGGCCTCCACGCCGCGCTCGCCGAGACTGGTGATGGTGATGGTGGCGTCGGTGACCTCTGAGGAGCGGAGTTTGCCGCGGCGTACCCGGCGAGTCAGATCGCGAAGATGGTCCATCAACTCCGGGAGCGCCTTTTTGTCGGCGTCATGGATGGCCGGGGGAATGACGCCGCCGCGGCGAAGGGAGATGGCAAAGCCGGGGTTGATACCTTCTCGGGGCTCAAACTGCCCGTCCTCGAAAACCCCGTTCATCTCCGGGATCTCTCGACAGGCCAGGGCGACGGCCTTGATGAAGAGCACGCCCATCAGCAGGCGCTCTCCGGCGGGGCGATCGGCGTTGTAGTCGCGAAGCCACTCCGTGGCCCGGTGCATGGGCACCGTCTCGTGGAGGTAATAATGTGGAATCTCGCTTTTGGAGCGGGCCATGGCGGCGGCGATGGCCTCGCGCATGGCGGCCATTGCCTCCGGCTCATCTTTTTCGGGCTCTCGACCCTCAGAGGGCTCTCGCTCGGCAAGAGCTTTCTCCACGTCCTCCCGGCGAATCGCTCCGCGAGGGCCGGAGCCTAAAACCTCGGCGAGATCGACGCCCTCGCGCTCGGCGAGGCGCCTGGCCACCGGGGAGATCCGTGGTTTTGGAGGCTCCTTTGCGACTTCCTCTGCGACCTCCTGCGAGACCTCCTGCGTCGGTTGGTGTGCCCGTTCTACGTCGGCCACCGTGACAGCTCCCTGCAGCCCTGTTCCCTGAAGGCCCTGGAGTTCGACGCCCAATTCGGCGGCGCGGCGGCGGGCCGCCGGCGAGGCCACCACGCCCTCGGGGACTCGCAGGTCGGCGGGATCCCGGGGCGCCTTTGTCGGCTTTTCGGACTTCTCTTTTTCTTTCTCTTCTCTCTCCCTCGTTTCTTCTTTTTTCTCTTCTTCTTCCGCGATCTCCTCGCCCTTATCGAGCACGGCGATCACCTCGCCGACGGGGATCTTCTGGCCCGGCTCTACCCGCAATTCCTCGACCACCCCGCTCTCCCAGACCTCGACATCGATATCGCCCTTATTGGTCTCTACCTCGCAGATGATCTCACCGCGCTCGATGGCGTCGCCGACTTCGACGTTCCAGGATGTCAGCGTGCCCTCGACCATGTCCGCCCCGAGGGAGGGCATTTTGAATTCATACATCGGGCTGCACCAATCTTTGGGCGGCCTCCACCACGTCGTCGACCTGGGGCAGCGCCGCCTGCTCCAGATGTGCGGCATAGGGCATAGGGACCTCACTGCGGCAGACGCGAGCGATGGGAGCGTCGAGGAAAAAGAAGGCCTCTTCGACGAGTTGCATGCCGATTTCGGCGCCGATGCCGCCGGTCTTCCATCCATCGTCGACGATCACCGCCCGGCCGGTCTTGCGAACGGAGTCGGCGAAGCTCTCCGTATCCAGCGGGCGCAAGGATCGAAGCTCCACAACTTCGGCATCGACGCCGGAGTCCTCCAATTGGTCGGCTGCCTCGAGGCAGGTGTATAGATTGGCCCCATAGCTGATCAGCGAGACGTCGTCTCCGACGCGGCGCACGGCGGCCCGGTCGATGTCCACAGCCTCGCCGTCGACAGTGAGCTCGCCCTCCCGGTTGTACAACCCGGCGTGCTCGAAGATGACCACCGGATCCGGGTCCTCCAGGGCGGTCCACAGCATTCCCCGGGCGTCGTCCACCGTGGCCGGCACGACCACCTTGAGCCCCGGGATATGGGCGTACCAATTCTCGAGGCTCAACGAGTGCTGGGCTCCCAACTGCCGGCCCGCTCCGGTGGCCATTCGGATCACCACGGGGACGTTGAATTGCCCTCCCGACATATGGAGCAGGGTGGCCGCCGTATTGAGGATCTGGTCCATGGCGAGCATGCTGAAATTGACGGTCATCACCTCGATGATCGGCCGCATGCCGCCCAGGGCGGCGCCGATGCCGGCGCCGACGAAGCCGCTCTCCGACAGGGGAGTATCGCGCACGCGCTCTTCTCCGAATTCCTCGACCAATCCCTTGGAAACGGCAAAGGTTCCCCCGTAATAGCCCACGTCCTCGCCCATCAAAAACACCCTGTCGTCGCGCTGCAGGGCCTCTTTGATGGCCTCTCGCATGGCGTCGCGGTAGGTGATGGTCTTCGACGACTGCTCCGGCGGCGTCATCGCTCCCCCTTATGACTCTTTTCGCTGGTGACGAAGCGCTCCAGATCCTCTACGGGCTCTCGACTCCCCTCTTCGGCAAATTCGACGGCCCGCTCTATCTCCTGGCGGGCCCGTTGGTCCAATTGCTGATATTCTTCGTCGCTCAACAGGTCGCGTTCCCGCAGGTAGGTGGCCAGATTCTTTATGGGGTCTCGCTCCTTCCATTTTTGGACCTCCGATTTGTCGCGGTACAGCTCGGGGTCGAACATGGAGTGGGCCCGGAATCGATAGGTCAAAAACTCGATAAAATAGGGGCCGCCACCGTCGCGAATGGCGGCCACCGCCCGGCGGGCAGCGTGATTGACGGCCAATACGTCCATGCCGTCGACCTGGATGGAGGGAATGCCATAACTGGCGGCTTTTAGATGCAGATCGGGCTGGGATTGATGGCGGTCCAGGGCGGTGCCCATGGCGTAGAAATTATTCTCGCAACAAAAGAGGGCCGGCACCTGCCACAGGGCGGCGAGGTTCATGGACTCGTGAAATTCCCCCTCCGCCACCGAGCCGTCTCCCAGAAATCCCACGGTCACCCGGCGTCGGCCCTGCATCTTGTCGGCAAGGGCCAATCCCACCGTGGGCGGCAATCCGGCGCCGACGATGGCGTGGCCTCCAAAGAAGCGGTGCTCCTTTGAAAATAGGTGCATCGAGCCGCCGCGGCCCATGCTGCAGCCCTCGGCATTTCCGTACATCTCGGCCATGATCGATTCGGCGGACAGACCCTTCATCAGGGCGTGGCCGTGCTCCCGATAGGTGCCGAGGACGGCGTCGTCGTCTTCCAGAACGTCGATGACTCCCACGGCGACGGCTTCCTCGCCGATATAGAGGTGCAAAAATCCACGGATCTTGGTCTGGGCATAGAGATCGGCGCAGCGCTCCTCCATGCGCCGGATGCGGAGCATCTGATGCAGCAGAGCGTGGCCTCGCTCCCGACTGACTTTCTCCATGCGCACTTCCGGTTTTTCGCTCATCACTGTCCCCCTTCCAGAGTCGAGATGTCGCCCTCGGGCTCGCCGAGTTCGCGGGCCTTGAGCAGGCGGCGCATGATCTTGCCGCTTCGGGTGCGGGGAATCTCGTCGACGATCTCGATTTCCCGGGGGGCCACGGCGGGGCCGAGTCGCGTTCGAGCAAATCCCTTCAGCTCTCGTTGAAGAGCGCGACCGGCCTCAAAGCCGGTGCTCAACTCGACGAATGCCTTGACCATCTCCCCGGCGGTGGGGTGGGGCTTTCCGATGACCGCTGCCTGGGCCACCGCCTCGTGCTCCAGCAGAGTGCTCTCCACCTCGAAGGGACCGATGAGGTGGCCGGCGGATTTGATGAGATCGTCTGTGCGACCCACGAAAAAGAAGTAGCCATCCTCGTCGACCCGGGCCATATCGCCGGTGAGGTACCAGCCGTCGACAAAACAACGTCGGTAGCGCTCCTCCATATCCAGATAGCCGCGAAATATAGACGGCCATCCGGGGCGAAGGGCCAGCTCTCCCTCCTCGCCGGGCTCTTCGATGATCTCCACCGTGTCGTCGGTATGCTCCACCACGGCGGCCTGCACGCCCGGCAGAGGCCGGCCCATGGAGCCGGGCTTGATATCCATGCTGGCGTAGTTGGAGATCATGATTCCCCCGGTCTCGGACTGCCACCAGTTGTCGTGGATGGGAAGCCCCAGCGCCTCCTGCCCCCACACCACGGCCTCTGGATTGAGGGGCTCGCCGACGCTGGCGATAAAGCGAAGGCGACTCAGATCGTAGTCCCCGGCCAACTCGGCGCCGGCCTTCATCAACATCCGGATCGCCGTGGGCGCCGTATACCAGACGGTCACCTCTTCGTCTTGCAAGATGCGGTACCACCGCTCGGCGTTAAATTCGGCCTGGTCGACCACCATGGTCAGCCCGTTGCTCAAGGGGGAGATGATTCCGTAGGAGGTGCCCGTGACCCATCCCGGATCAGCGGTACACCAGAAGATGTCGTCGTCCTGAAAATCGAGGGCAATCTTCCCGGTGATATGGTGGGCCACCACTGCCTCATGGACGTGCATCACCCCCTTGGGGGCACCAGTGGTGCCGCTGGTAAAATGAAGCAATGCCAGGTCTTCTGATTCGGTGGGCTCCATGGAAAATTCCCTGCCATTGCGCTCCACTAACCCCGAAAAACCGATCGTGTCCTCCGGCAAGTCGTCGCCGTCATCGACGATGATCACATGCTCCAGATCGGGCAATTCGTCTCGCAATCCGGCGACCTTCTGGCGGTAGATCCGATGGGTCGTCAGCAACACCTTGCCCCCGCCCCCGCCGAGGCGTTGGCGAATCGGTTCCGGTCCGAATGCCGCAAAGAGCGGGCAGAAGATGCTCCCGTTTTTCAGGGTCCCCAGCGCGGCGATATACAGCGGAGGCACCCGCCCGCACAGCGAAAAGAGGGACTCTCCCTTTTTTACCCCCAGCCCCTGCAGGGCGGCGCCGAAGCGGTCGGATAACTCCGCTAATTCGCCATAGGTGTACTCCCGACGCTCGTCGCCGGTGCCGATCCAGCGAAGGGCCGGGTGGTCGGCCCGTCCACTTTTGGCGTGCCGGTCGACGCATTCAAAGGCGATATTGAGCCCTCCGTCGGGCAGCCCGTCGAGCATCTGTCGGGCATCGCCCCACTGAAACTCGCCGTAGAGCGCCTCGTAGTCGGGCATTATCGGCCCGGTGTCCCCGGGCGATTTCTCCTTTCGTATTCTCTCGTAGGTCATAAATCCGCCCTTGTGCTGCGTCGCCGCTTCATCGATGCAGCAATCGTCGGTTTGTATATGCGATGTCTCTCAGATCTAGGGACGATCTTCGCAGAGGCAAATGATCGCCGGAAGGGAAGCGACTGACCTTTACCTCGGTGGCCGCTGTCAATCAGCAGACCCGGCCGCGGAGGGCGGCTCGCTGGGAGGAGCCCATGGCGACCACAATATCGCTTCTTGTGGTGCCCATGAGCTCTCGCCAGATGCTTTGTAGTAGGTCTGGAGGTGACGAGTTTTTAGATCGTTCACCACCAATAATCCCGGGCCTTACTATTGAGTCGCCATGACCCTCTCCCTCGTCATCGTCCTCGGCCTGACCGTCTTGGCGCTGGTCCTCTTCGTGACCGACGCCATGCCCGTGGAGTTGGTGGCTCTTCTGGTACTTTCACTGTTGTTTCTGAGTGGAATATTGACCGCCGAGGAGGGGCTGCAAGGGTTTAGCAACGAGGCTACGATCGCCATTGGGGCGATGTTCGTTCTCAGCGAGGGGCTACGCCAGACAGGGGTTTTAGAGCGGCTAATCGCCTACCTGGCCCGGCTATTCTACCGAAGCTACCACCTGGGCCTGCTGGTGATGATGCTCGGGGCGGCCACGGTGTCGGCGTTTATCAATAACGTGGCCGTGGTGGCAGTGATGCTACCCGTTGTCCTGGAGCTGTGCCGCAAGATCGACGTCAGCCCCAGCCGGCTTCTCATCCCCCTTTCATTCTCCGCCATGTTCGGAGGAAGCACGACCCTAATCGGTACCTCGTCGACCCTGCTGGTCAGCGGGCTGATCACAGAGCAAGGGCTGGAGCCGATCGGTATGTTCGAGGTCGCCCCGCTTGGCCTGGCCCTGGTTGCGGTAGGCATTTTGTACCTGATGACCATCGGTCAACGGCTGCTTCCCGACCGTCCTCTCAACAGGGAGTGGACGGCCCAGCTCGATCGGCCCGACTACCGCGCCAGCCTCAAGATTCAAGCCGATCATCCATCGATCGGTGAGGACCCGTCCCAATTTTTCGAAGACATCGAGCAGGGAGAGGTCATCGCCGTCTTTCGAAACGGGGTGCTATTGGCCGGAAATCTGGAGGATATCATTTTGGAACCCGGCGATATCCTGAGAATTTCCACATCTGCGAAGGAGGTGGGGTATCTGGAGCACGAGGAGGACCTGGAGGTTCTGCCGCTTCGTGGGACAGCCGAGAATAATGCACCGAAAGGGCGGGAGGCCATGGAGCTGTTTCAGGTCATCATTGCCCCCTCCTCGAAGCTGGTGAACAAAACCCTTCGCGATGCGAATTTCGATGCCCATCGCCCGGCCCTGGTGGTCGCCCTTCGCCGCGCCGGAGAGGTGATGGTCGACAATTTACTGGACACGACACTACAGGGCGGTGATGTGCTGTTGATGGAAGCTCCGCCGCAAGAGCTCGCCCGGCTGCAGGAAAGTCCGGATTTTATCGTCGTCTCCGAGATCCCCTCCAAAAGATACAAGCCCCACCTGTTGGTCCCGGTGCTGATGGTTTTTACGGCGATCGTCGTCCTGGCCGCCGTGGGTATCTTTCCCATCGTCCAACTCGCCGTGGCCGGTGGGGTTGCCATGATCCTCTTTAACGCTCTGACTCTGGAAGACGCCTATCGTGCCATCGATTGGCAGGTCATCTTCTTGCTCGGTGGATTCATCCCTCTGGGAGTGGCTCTGGAGAAGGTGGGGGCCATCGACCTTGTGGCCCAGGGACTCGTGGGTTGGCTGGGAGGCTATGGTCCTCTGGCCCTATTGGCCGGGTTTTATTTTACCACCAATTTTTTGAGCGACCTCATCTCCAACCAGGCCACGGCGGTGCTGATCACGCCGGTGGCCATCGCCACTGCCTACTCCATGGGGGTCGACCCTCGTCCCTTCGTCATCGCCATCGCCTTTGCCTCCTCCGACAGCTTCGCCTCTCCTGTGGGCTATCACACCAACGTCATGATCTATGGCGCCGGCAACTACCGCTATCTGGACTTCGTCAAGGTGGGGATGCCCCTGAATCTACTCTTTTTGGCCACAGCGGTGGTGGTCTTGCCCATATTCTGGGATTTTTGAGGTCTGTCGGGATAGCGAGGAACGACCGAAGTGCGCGCATCGGCCCGTATTTTCAGGCACTTGTGCGTACCTCAGTCGTTTTTTCGGTCACCTGCGCATATGCAGGGACGAAATCTCTGTCCTATAAAGTTGGTACGGAGTACACCAAGCTATAGGGACCTCAAGGATCTCTGCCGACGGGATTTATTCGATGGACGAATTGGAAACACAACTACAGCGGCTTCACAAGACGAGCTTTCAGTGGGCGCTGCACTGCACGGGCGGGCGCCGACAGGATGCCGAGGACGCCCTGCAGCAAGCCTATGAAGCGCTGTTGGACGGTTCGGCCACTTTTGAGGGACGCTCGAGTTTTAAGAGCTTTTTATTCGGTGTCATTCGCAACAAGACCCGTTCCCTTCGACGGCGTAAGAGACTGGGCCGCCTGGTGGGATTGGACAGAATCGACGAACCGGCGCTCAATCCCAGGGGGACCGCCGACCTGGAACGAATGGAGCGACAGGCGGCGGTCCGGCAGGCCATCGCCACTTTATCTCCACGCCAGCGAGATGTCCTGGAACTGGTCTTCTACCACGAATTGACCGTGGAAGAGGCGGCAGAGGTCATGGGAGTGCGCCTGGGGACGGCGCGCACCCATTACAAACGCGCCAAAAACACACTTCGAAAACAATTGATGGACGGAGAAATCCAATGGCAAAAGACGACGATCGGCTCCTAAAAGAGCTGTACAATCAGGGGCGCCCTCACGAAGAGGAAGATCCGCCAGAATTTTCGTCTATGATGGAGCAAGCCCGCACCTCGTCGCGGCAGAAAAACGCCGACCAGCGCCCCCTGTGGTTTGCAGCGGCAGCCGCGGTGCTCCTGGCGGTGACGATGGCTCTGATTGTCATGACGCCAGCAGGTGACAAACCGGACCACAGAGCTGAAATTGCCGAGTCTGTCGAACCCTCACCGGCGGCCACCGCAGTGGCCCTGGAAAATGGTGAGGAATGGGAGGAGTTGCTGGAATTTGCCGACCAGATCTGGGAGGAAGAGTTCCCCACCGATTTTTTATTATAACACCTGTCCTATAAATCGCCGGCCGGGAACACAAAGAATAGAGCGTGCACATAAAAGCGCGCCACTCATCGACCATCTCTTTAGGAGAAACCTATGAACGCAGTTCGACGACGAAAAAGACTCCCCCTATTCTTGATGCTCCTGGCGGCGGCCTGCATGTTGCTGCCGGCAACGGTGATGGCCCAGCAAGGACCTCGCCACGGCGGCGGCCCTGGCCACTTCACCAATCCCCGTCATTTGATGCAACACGCCGATAAATTGAAATTGACGGAGGACCAACAGGAGCAAATCCGCCAGATATTAGAGGAAAACCGAGGCGAAATCTCTCCCCTTCGGGAAAAACTGCGACAGCAGGGCGAGACACTTCGGGAGATGATGGCCGACGGTGCCGTCGACCGCCAGCAGGTCTTCGAACAACTGGAGCAGGTTCTGGAGTTGGAGGCACAGGTCAAGCGCAAACGCACCTCCATAATGCTCGACGTGCGCGATATCCTCGACGAGGACCAGCGCGCCCAGGCCCGGGAACTCGTCGAGGATAGGGGCGAGAGGAGGCAAAACCGAGGCCAGGAGCGTCGACAAAACCGCCAGCAACGTCGCGGGCAATAAATATCGACTCCGCAGGATTCGATAAAGAGCCGATGACATCGCCGTCATCGGCTCTTCCAATCATGGGAAGCCATCGACGACAACGGAAAGCAGCGATGTCCATCAAACAGAAACTAGGTGTTTTTCTCTACGAACGGATAATGAAGGGTCCCGAAAAAGCGGGCCTTCAACATTGGCGGCGCGAATTGCTCGAGGAGGCCCGAGGCGACGTGTTGGAAATCGGGATCGGAACGGGGGCCAATCTGGAGCATTACCCAAAACAGGTCGACAAATTGATCGCCGTCGAGCCCAATCCAGAGATGATCCGCAATATCGACCTCGACGCCTTCGGCGGCAGTGGTCCGGTGGAGGTGGTTCAGGGCTTTGCCGGCGATCTTCCCCTGGACGACGAATCGGTGGACACCGTGGTCATCACCCTGGTGTTGTGCTCCATCCCCGACGTAGCTCGCGCTCTCGCCGAGATTCGCCGCGTATTGCGTCCCGGCGGTCGGTTCTTATTTCTGGAACACGTCGCCTCCTGCGAGGAGAAAGTGCAAAAATGGCAGGACCGCCTCGATCCGTTGTGGAACTACCTGACCGGCGACTGCCACATGAACCGGCACACCGAGGAGGCCATCGAAGAGGCGGGCTTTGAGATTACGGACTACATCCGTGAGCCCATGCCAAAAACCCCTTTGCTACTCCGTCCTTCCATCCGCGGTGTCGCCGTGCCTTAAGAAGAAGATCGCCAACCTCCGGGGCGCCTATAACGGCGATAATGGCGATAATGGCGATAATGGCGATAATGGCGATAATGGCGATAATGGCGATAATGGCGATAATGGCGATGAG